>DATEOS010000300.1:0-2290 GCA_035273815.1 Candidatus Limnocylindria bacterium | reverse complement strand
ACGCCGCGCTGGAACGCGGCCGCCATCAGCGGTGAGTACCTGTCGGCGGCGTCGTTCCTCGGCGTGGCCGGGCTGGTACTCAAGAACGGTGTGGAGATGCTCTGGTACCCGGTGGGCTTCGCCGCCGGCTACCTGGCCCTGCTGCTCTTCGTGGCCGCCCCGCTGCGCCGGTCGCACGCGTTCACCCTGCCCGACTTCTGCGAGCTGCGCCTCGCCTCCGGTAGGCTGCGCAAGCTCGCCGCCGGCTTCGTCATCTTCATCGGCTGGCTCTACCTGGTGCCCCAGTTCCAGGGGGCCGGACTGACCGTGCAGACCGTCACCGGGGGGCCGTACGTGGTGGGGGCGCTCACGGTCGCGGTGGTGGTGACGCTGAACGTGGCGCTGGGCGGCATGCGGGCCATCACGTTCGTACAGGCCTTCCAGTACTGGCTGAAGCTCACCGCGCTGGCCGTACCGGTGATCTTTCTGGTTCTGCAGTGGCAGGCGGCCGGTCGGCCGGAACCGGTGGCGCCCAACGGTTCGACGTTCTTCGCCGAGACCGTGGTCACGGTCGAGCAGATCGCCACGCTGACCCTGACCGAGCCGACCACGGTCACCGCCCACGGGGCGATCGATTCGTCCAGAGTGGACGGTACGGTTACGCTCGCCCCCGGACCGCACACAGTGGACGACGGTACCGTGGTGACCTTCCCGGCCGGCGCGATGGTGCCACACGTCTCGGGCGCCAAGGAGGGGCTGTCCTGGCTGATGCCCGGCAGTCAGGGTCCGGGCGGGCTGTTCGCCGCGTACTCGCTGATCCTCGCCACGTTCCTGGGCACCATGGGCCTGCCGCACGTGCTGGTCCGCTTCTACACCAACCCGGACGGGGCGGCCGCGCGCCGGACCACGCTGGTCGTCCTCGGTCTGGTCGGCCTGTTCTATCTCTTTCCGACCTTGTACGGAGTATTGGGGCGGGTCTACACGCCACAGTTGGTCCTGACCGGGGACACGGACGCGGTCGTCCTGGTGCTGCCGGGGGCCGAGATGGGCGGCGGACTGACCGGGCAGCTGCTCGGCGCACTCGTCGCGGCCGGCGCGTTCGCGGCGTTCCTGTCCACCGCGTCCGGCATCCTCACCTCGATCGCGGGCGTGCTCTCGACCGACATCCTGGGCCGCGGCTCAGTCCGGGACTTCCGCACCGCGGCGCTGTTGGCCGGCCTGGTACCGCTCGCGTTGTCGTTGCGCATCTCCGCGTTGGACGTGTCGCTGGTGGTGGGGCTGGCGTTCGCGGTGGCGGCGTCGTCGTTCTGCCCGTTGCTGGTGCTCGGCATCTGGTGGCGCGGGCTCACCGATATCGGCGCCGCGGCCGGCATCCTCGTGGGTGGCGGTACGGCGGCCGGCGCGGTGCTGCTGACCGTACTCGGGGTGGCCGGCCACGGCTGGATCGCCACCGCCATCAACTATCCGGCGGCGTGGTCGGTGCCGTTGGCGTTCCTGGTCATGGTGACGGTGTCGCTGGCCACCAAGCGCCGAGTACCCGGCAATGTCGCGCTGACGATGCTGCGCCTGCACGCCCCCGACGCGCTGCGTCTGTAGTCCGTCCGGTCACCGGTTCCAGGCGTACCGCTCGGCGCAACCGCGCGCCCATTGAGCGCAGCCACATCGACGGCCTCGCTGTGACCTGGGCTTTCTTCTTACGGTGCGGGCGTAATGCCTTGGCACTGTCCCGTCCCACGGAGCAGGTGAGCTATGACCACTCAGGTATCCCCGCCTGACACCGTCGAACCGGACCCCTATGTGGCGGTCCAGAGTTCGCCGGAGTTCGTCCACCTGCGCAGGACCCTGCGCCGGTTCGTGTTTCCGATGACCGCGGCGTTCATTCTCTGGTACGCCCTCTACGTCGTCCTGTCGGGCTACGCGAGCGGCTTCATGAGCCGTCGCGTCACCGGCCACATCAACGTGGCGCTCATCTTCGGGCTGCTGCAGTTCGTGAGCACGTTCCTCATCGCCTGGCTGTACGCGCGGTTCGCCAGCCGCAAGCTCGACCCGGCTGCGGACGAGATCCGGCACCGCATGCAGTCCCAGTCAGGCGAGGGAGGCGCGCGATGAGCCTGGCCGCGGTCGACATCGGCACCCAGCGCAACATCACCCTGTCGCTGTTCGGGGTATTCGTCCTCATCACGCTGGCCATCACGTTCTGGGCCAGCCGGCAGACCCGCAACGCCACCGACTTCTACGCCGGCGGGCGCAGCTTCACCGGGCTGCAGAACGGCATGGCCATCGGCGGCGACTACATGTCGGCCGCGTCGTT
>DATEOS010000299.1:0-3566 GCA_035273815.1 Candidatus Limnocylindria bacterium | reverse complement strand
GACCCACTCGATCGGCCATTCGATCAGGCTCTGGATGCGGCCGGGAACGAGCTGGGGACGGCGAAGGAAGACCCAGGTCAGGAACAGCAGGATCGCCGACGCGAGCACCGCGCCGACCATGCTGTTGGTGACCGTCAGCGGGCCGATCGTGAAGAGCGGTTCCGCGCTGATGGAGACGTGGAGCAGGCTGCCGCCGCCCTCTTCGTCCGGCATCTATCTCCTCATTGCGTCGCGGGCCACGTCCCAGATGGTGTACATCGCAGCGGCGATGCCGACCACCATGCCGATGAGCGTGAAAATCGGGCTTGTGTGCAGCCAGCTGTCGAGCAGCAGGCCGGCACCCAGGCCCAGGACCACCGATACTCCCAGCCGCACACCCAGGTCCATTGCCACCCCGATGCCGGCGGCGGTCTTCCGCTCGTGGCGCGTCGATTCGTCGTCGACGCCGGGGTCAGGCTTCGTCACTGGGACGCCCATCGGAGTAGCCCCGGCGCGCACCCGCGCGAATAAGGAGCCAGATGCCGATGGCCGCGATCAGGGATCCGATCACTACGCCCGAAAGCACGAGCAACGGCGAAGTGCCCAACAGCTCGTCCAGGACGAGCCCGGCTACCGCGCCGCCCACCATGGGGACAACCATGATGAGCGTCACGAGGCCCATGATCTTGATGAGCCCCGTGGGCGTCAGCTGTGCCATGTTCGGTTCGACTCACAGCGGTCGGACGCCGCGAGTATAGCCGGGCGCCCCGATCCTGGCGAACGAGCGAGCGAGCGGGCGGTGGCACCCAGCTCGACCATTTCAGATCCGGTCCCGCAGCGTGGCTGGTAGCGGGAGTCGGGTTTCGCGATTTACACATCGGGGGTGTACGTCCGCGCCGGACCGGCTAAAGGCGCGCCGCCGCACTCAGACTGGGCGTACGGCGGCGCGGGCGACGCCGGGTGGACAGTCATCCGCGCGCTTGTACGCCAACGAGGTGTATCTCGGCCCCCACAGACCTACGCGACCGGCGACCCGATGCGCGTTCCGGGGAGCCCGGGCACCGGGAAGCGGTCCACGATCTCGGCCACGCCGGCGCGCACCCGCTCCTGGGCGGCCTCGTCGCCACGCGCCGCGATGCCGGCCACGATCAGGCCGGCCACCGCGCGCATCTCTTCCTCGTGCATGCCCCGCCCGGTCACGGCGGGCGTGCCGACGCGGATCCCGCTGCCCACCATGGGCGGATTCGGGTCGTAGGGGATCGTGTTCTTGTTCACCGTGATGCGCACCTCGCCGAGGGCCGCATCGGCCTCCTTGCCATTCACGCCGAAGGGCCGAACGTCGACAAGCATCAGGTGGTTATCGGTTCCGCCGGACACGATGGAGGCCCCGCCGTCGGCCAGGGAAGCAGCCAGCGCCTGTGCATTGGCCACGGTCTGCGCCATGTCGCGGCGGAATTCCTCGGACATTGCCTGCTTGAAGGCCACCGCTTTGGCGGCGATCACGTGCTCCAGTGGGCCGCCCTGGATCGCCGGGAACACGGCCTTGTCGATGGCCTTGGCGTGCTCCTCCGTGCACAGGATCATCCCGCCCCTGGGCCCGCGCAGCGTCTTGTGGGTCGTGGTGGTGACGACCTGGGCGTGCGGGACCGGCGAAGGATGCACCCCGGCCGCCACGAGGCCCGCGAAGTGGGCCATATCGGTCATCAGGATGGCGCCCACCTCGTCGGCGATGGCCCGGAAGGCGGCGAAGTCCCAGAAGCGGGGATACGCGGTGGCGCCGGTCACGATCAGGCGCGGTCGATGCTCCCGCGCCAGCGCCGCCACCTCGTCCATGTCGATCAGATGCGTTTCGCGGTCCACGTGGTAGGCCACGAAGTTGTAGTACTGGCCGGAGAAATTCACCGGCGAGCCGTGGGTGAGGTGGCCGCCCTGGTCCAGGGAGAGGCCCATCACCGTGTCGCCACGCTGCAGCAGGGCGTGGTAGACGGCCATGTTGGCCTGCGCCCCGGCGTGCGGCTGGACGTTGGCATGCTCGGCGCCGAACAGCTGTTTGGCACGGTCGCGGGCGAGGTTCTCGGCCACGTCCACCACCTCACAGCCGCCGTAGTAGCGGCGTCCCGGGTAGCCCTCGGCGTACTTGGCGGTCAGCACCGAGCCGGTCGCCTGCAGCACCGCCAGCGACGGATAGCTCTCGGACGCGATCAGCTCCAGGTGCGAGCGGGAGCGCTCCTCCTCGTCGCGCACCACCGCGAAGATCTCGGGGTCTTCGGTCTCGAGCGGTGCCCAGAAGTCCATCGGTCCGTCTCCGTCCTCGTCCATGCGAATGGCAAGCGCGAGTGTAGACCGATGCCTCCGCCCGGATAACTCAGCCGGGCTCGGCCAGCGGCGTGGCGGCGGCCCAGGCGACGCGTTCGTCGATGTGGCGGTGCAGGCGGTAGTAGATCGGCTCGAAGCCGATCGCGGTCCAGCTCCTATGGGTCGGCAGCGACGCGGTCCGCCAGTCGGTGACTGCGTGGGTGGCACCCGCCTCGCGGGCTTCGGCGAAGCCCGCCGCCACCAGGGCGCGCATCAGGCCACGCCCACGTTCCTCCGGCCGGGTCATGCCCAGCGACAGCTCCGTTGAGCGCGCTGGAACCAGCGGGCCTGGCTCGGGATCGTAGAAGGAGGCCATCGCCAGCGCGCGGCCGTCGGCATCGTCGATGGCCACCCAGTGGCGCGCCTCCGGCTCGGCCAGCTCTTCCGGGTCGGTGCCCACCATGCTCCACACTTCGGGCAGCTGGATGGCGTAGGCCGGTGGCTTCATCAACGCCCGCCCCACGAGCGGGAAGAGGTCGGCCGCCATCCAGCTGTCCTCCGCGTGCGCCCGCCGCACGGTCACACCCGGCGGAGGATCGGCGGTAAGCTCCAGGTCCCGAAGTGCATGCGCCTGCATCTGCCCGAAGCCGGTGCGCACCCAGGCAGCCATGAGGTCCGGCTCGTCCGTCGCCGCATGGACGTACTGGCGGAAGTAGCCGCGCCGCACGAAGTGCTCCGACCACGTTGCATACAGGTCACGCACGAGCTCAGGGTCCGTGTCGGCGGCCAGGGCGCTGCCCTCGATGGGGCTCCAGGCGGCCCGGCCCCAGATCGGCTCAGGTCGCGCGTAGCCCAAAAGGAAGCCGAACGCGGCGCCGTTCGCGCGACCGATCACGCCGAAGGCGCCGTCCTTGCCGGTCAGCGCTTCGATCAGTGGCAGGGCGGCGGCAGGGTCCTCGTATGCCTCGGGGAGGATGCTCCGGGCGCCGCGCAGGCGTCGCTGACGGCCCGCCAGCAGCTCGGCGGCAGCCGGCAGGTCGTCTCCGGTCATCGGCGTCACGTCGATCTGGTCCGGCATCGCGTCAGGCGCCGTGCGGCCAGGCCACGCGCGGATCGATCACGGGCTCCAGCCGCACGCGCGTGCACACGAAGCCGAGGCCGGTCCACGCTCGGGACGGCAGCGCGGCGAGATCGGCGCGCAGGCGTGTCTGGCGCTCGGCGAGCAGTCGCGCCGCTGCATCGGCATGGGCATCGGACAAGGGAACGATCTCAGGCGTGCGGGGCATGGGAGC
>DATEOS010000298.1:0-9147 GCA_035273815.1 Candidatus Limnocylindria bacterium | reverse complement strand
TGGGGCCCGGCCGCCGCGGCGGCCGGCGGCTGGCTGCTGATCGGCCTGCTGCTGGCAGCCGGCGTGGCGTACTGCAATGCGGTCGCTTCCGCCCAGCTGGCGGCCCAGTACCCGACCTCGGGAGGCACCTACGTCTACGGCCGCGAACGCCTGGGACCGGCGTGGGGCTTCCTGGCGGGGTGGGGCTTCGTGATCGGCAAGACGGCGTCGAGCGCCGCGATGGCCCTGACCTTCGCGGCCTACCTGGTGCCACAGCCGGGGCTGCCCCAGCGGCTGCTGGCGGTGGCCGCGGTGATCGGCCTGACGGCGGTGAACTACCGCGGCATCACACGCACCGCCGGTTTGGCGCGCGTCCTGGTCATGTTGTCGATCGCGGCGTTGGCGCTGTTCGTGGCGGTGGCGGCAGGCGGCGCGCTGTCTCAAGGCGCAGCCGCGCGGGCGAGCGACGTCGCGGGCGTCTACGGCGTGATGCAGTCCGCCGGGCTTCTGTTCTTCGCCTTCGCCGGCTATGCCCGCATCGCCACGCTGGGCGAGGAGGTGCGCGAACCGGCGCGGACCATCCCGCGCGCGATTCCACTTGCGCTGGGCATCACCGTGGTGATCTACCTGGCGGTGGGGGCAGCGGCGCTGGCCGCTGCCGGAGCGGAGGCGCTGGCCGACAGCACCCGGCCGCTGGCCACGGCCGTCGAGGCCGTCAACGCCGCCTGGGCACTGCCCGTGGTGCAGGTGGGTGCCGTGGTGGCGAGCCTGGGCGCGTTGCTGGCCCTGATCGCCGGCGTCGGACGCACCACGCTGGCCATGGCGCGCAACGCCGACCTTCCGACCTGGCTGGCCTCAGTCCATCCCCGATTCCGCGTGCCCGATCACGCGGAGCTGGCGCTGGCCTTCGCGATCAGCATCCTGGTGCTGACCACCGACCTGCGCGGCGCCATCGGCTTCTCGTCCTTCGGCGTCCTGATCTACTACGCCATCGCCAACGCCGCGGCCTTCACACAGGCCAACGTGCAGCGGCGCTGGCCCCGGTTCCTGAACGTGGCCGGGCTGCTGGGCTGCCTGCTGCTGGTGGTCACGTTGCCGATCCAGGCGGTGCTGGCGGGGACGGCGATGTTCGCGGTCGGGCTGGCAAGTTGGCTGGTGGCCGGTCGCCTGCGCAGAGCACCCGCCACCGCCTGAGCAACCCTGGCCGGTGGCCGATACCATCGGCTGCGCATGAACCCCGACTACCTGCTGCTCGAGATCTCGGCCACGACCTTCTTCATCGGGGCCGCGGTGGCCGCCCTGCGGCGAGGCCGACTGCCGTTCTTCGAGCTCATCAGCGCCGCCACATTCGGCATCCTGCTGGAAGAGCTCGACCAGCTGATCTTCCAGACCTATCACTACAACCCGGCCTGGACATTGGAGATCGACCGCGCGCCGGTCGTCATCGGCCTTACCTGGGCGCTCATCATCGCCGGGGCCATGCGCATCACCGATGCGCTCGGCGTGCGCCGCCGGTATGCGCCGGTGGTCGACAGCGTGCTGGCCATCAGCCTGGACCTGGCCTTCGACGCCATCGCGATCCGGATGGGGCTGTGGACCTGGGTGGGCATCGACCCCGGTGATGGCTGGTTCGGCGTCCCATACGGCAACTTCTACGCGTGGCTGTTCGTCACCCTGGGCTTCAGCCTGCTGACCCGATGGCTGCGCGAGGCGGCCAACACCCGCCCCTCCCTGGAATGGCTGCAGCTGCTGGTCCCCTTCCCGGCTTTCGTCCTGCTGATCGCCGGACTGACCCCGTTTATCCTCATCAAGCCGCTGATCGACTCCGCGCCGGGCGGTGGCGGCGCGCTCTTCGCGGTGGCCCTGCTCGCCTTCCTGGCAGTCGCGATCTGGGCCATGGCGTACGACCGCGGCGTGCCGGATGGCAACCGGACGGCCATCCTGGACCTGCGACTGGCGACCTGGACGCGCGTTGCCATCCACGGCTACTTCCTGGCAGCCCTGCTGGTGATGGGCCTGGCCGACGACCTGCCGGTGCTGCTGGTGGTGGCAGTCGCGCTGCTGCTCGCCGAGATACCGCTGGCGTTGGTGGTCCGCTCGCGCCACAGTCAGGCGATCATGGAACCGCGAACGCCATCTCGATTCTCGGCGACGCCCGCCGCAGATTGATCGGTCGCCGTTGCCTCGGAGCACCCGCAACGGCTCCAGGGGCTTGTCGCGCAGCCGCATTCGCGCCATCCTGCGCGATGCTCGACGCCTGCTGCCGACGCCGGACCTTACCCCGAGCAGGAGGAATGACATGGCCCGCGCAATCGCCCTGCGAGCTGCCCTCGCAATGACCCTTGTGCTCGCCACCGCCGGCGGTGTGGCAGCTCGCAGCGATCACCAGACCTCGCCGGTGATGTGGCACCCGCAGACCGGCCTGGCCGGATCGGTGGCCGCGTCGGCGCAGGCGGACCTGGTGCGGCGACCGGGTGGCGTCAGCTTCAGGCTCCAGACGGAGCAGCTGCGCCCGCATCACGCCTACACCGTGTGGTTCGTCGTCATCAACAACCCGTCAGCGTGTGCTGCGCACCCGTGCTCCGGGCCTGACATCATCCTCAATTCGGCAACCGACTCGCAGGTCACCTACGGGGCGGGGCACATCAGCGGTGCCAGCGGCCGGGGCTCGTTCGCCGGGTCATTCCGGGCCGGACCGATCGAGGGCTGGCTGGCCGGCGGCGGCCTCTGGGATCCGATGACTGCCGAGATTCAGCTCGTGCTCAACGACCATGGACCGAAGCTCACCGACTTCATGCCCGGGATGATCAGCACCTATCGATCCGGTTGCACGGAGGCGAGCATCCCGGCCATCTTCCCGCCGTCGGCGCGGGCGGATGGGACGCCCGGTCCGAACGCCTGCCAGCTCTACCAGATGGCGGCCTTCCAGCCCTAGACGGCGTCCGCCTCTGGGACCAGCCCCAGGCGATCGATCGCCGACCGGGCGCGCGCGCTCTCCGGATTGAGCTGAAGGGCCTGCCGGAAGCGCGCCAGCGCCTGGGCCTCATCGCCGCGCGCGCCGTGGAGGTCGCCCAGCTCGATCAGGAGGTCCTCCTGCCGAATCCGCAGGTACTCCCGCCGCTCCTCCACCAGGACCGAGTCGCCGTAGAACGGGCAGTCGTCGAACAGGTCGCCCCGATACAGGTCACATGCCTCTTCCAGGCTTGCCGTTCGCTCGCGTCCTTCGAGGCCGGCAGCGCGATTGATGAGCTGCTCAAACTCGTTTACGTCGCTCCAGTCCACCAGCTCGGGCGCCAGCCGGTAGCGGCCACCCTCATAGGAGATCACGTTTCCGCTCTGACGACCCTCCTCGAGGACGGCGCGGAGCCCACCCAGGGTCCGGTGGAAGGCCAGGTCCCCACGCTTGAGCGGCAGGTCGGGCCACAACAGCTCGACGGCCTCGTCCTTCGTGATCCCGGCCGGCCCGCGATCGAAGAGGAACGCGAAGATGGCCTGTGCCTGGCGAGAGCCGGCCTTGTCTCCACCCCAGCGCTGAACGCGGCGGCCGTCTCGCTCCACGTCCATTGATCCAAGGGCCCGTACCCGCAATCCGCTGACCGCCTGCGCAGGCTCCTCCGCCAGGGCATAGTCGACGGCCTCTGCGGTCGACATCCTCTCACCCTCGCGGGTCAAGGCCTCGACCTCCTCTGGCGTCAGCGGCAGCTTGGCGCGATCGTGCCAGAGCGGGCGGATGCCACCCTTCTGGCTGGCATGGACCATCTGCATGATCGCGCTCTCACTGATGCCACGGATGCGTGCGGCGGCGGCCCCCAGGCGTACTGCGCGCCGCGGGTCGCCATCCGCTGCTGCGGCGCGGGCGAGGTGCTCGATCACCGAGTCCAGGCCGGAGACGTCGTCGACCTCGGCGAAGATCGGCAGCGCTTCACGGAAGTGCTCCTTCGCCAGCTCGCCTTCTCCCGCGACCTGGGCGGCCGCACCTCGCATGGTGAGCGCCCATGCCAGCCCGAACGGATCGTCCAGACCTCGGAACAGGTCGAGCGCATCGCCGATTTCGTTGATCGCCGCTCGATTGTCGCCGGCGAAGTGTCGGTTGCAGCCCAGGGCCCAGATCAGCCAGGCCTCGCCAATCGGGCTCCCCAGCGTCCGATAGTGCTCGAGCGACTCGAGGAGGAGCATCCTGCCGCGGCTCGTGTCCTGCACGGCGGCCACGCAGCTCATGGCATGCCCCAGGTCGAAGAGGGCACTGGCGAGCTCAGCCTCGTCGCCGAGCTCACGGCGCAGCTGCAACGATGCCTCGTACGACTCCATGCACGCCGGCCCGTCGTTCTGCCAATACGCGAGGCTTCCCGCGGCCGACATGGCGCGCGCCCGGATGGCCGGATCGACCTGCCCTTCCATGGCGAGCACCTCGGCCAACGTCTGCCGCCCCTCGCCGATGTGGGCCCGGATCTGCCAGAAGCGCCACAGGGCGGCGCCCAACCGCATCGCCAGCTCGGTGTGCCCGCGATCGATCCCCCATCGCATCGCGGTGCGCAGGTTGTCCAGCTCTCGTTCCAGCTGGTCGAGCCATCCGCCTCGATCCACACCGGTCAGCATGGGAGCGGCCCGTTCGGCGAGCTCCAGGAACCATGTCGCGTGGCGCTCCATCGTCCCATCGGCCTCGCCGGCGGCTTCTAGCTGCTCGTGCGCGTATTCGCGGATGACCTCGAGCATCTCGTAGCGCGGCTCGATCCTGGCATCCCCGTGCCGCCGGATCAGGCTCTTGTCCAGGAGGGACGTTGTGAGGTCAAGGGCGCTCTGACCCAGCTCGCCCGCGGCCGTCACCGACTCCGCGGCATCCAGCGACCAGCCACCGCGGAAGGCTGCGAGCCGGCGAAAGAACGCCTGCTCGTCGGGCGCGAGCAGCTCGTGACTCCAGGAAACGGCGGCGCGAAGCGAACGATGGCGGTCCGGCGTGTCTCGGGCACCGTGGGTGAGCAGCTCCATGCTCTGCTCCAGCCGAGCGCGGATCGACGCCACCGGGAGCGCCTTGGCGCGGGCCGCGGCCAGCTCCACCGCCAACGGCAGGCCATCCAGGCGGCGGCAGATATGGACGATGTCAGGCAGCGTTGTCTCGTTCGTCTCGAACGTTGCGTCCACCGCGCGCGCCCGCTCCGCGAACAGCAGGACCGCCTCCGCACCAGCCGCGCGCGGGTCCTGGGCATCGTCCGGGATACGCAGCGGAGGCACCTGAAACTCCCACTCCCCCGAAAGGTGGAGCGGTTCCCGACTGGTGACGAGAACCCGCAGCTCCGGGGCCACGGCCAGCCACTGTGCAACCAAGCCCGCTGCGCCTGGCAGGTGCTCGAAGTTGTCCAGGATGAGCAGCAACCGCCGTGACGCGAGGTGCTGAGCCACCACCTCGGCCATGGAGCTGCCTTTCTGCTCGGAGAGATCGAGTGCGCGCACCACGGCGTGGCCCACGAGGGCCTCGTCCTGGATGGGCGCGAGCGGAACGAACCAGGCCCCATCGGCGAAGACGCCCAGGGCACGTCGCCCCAGCTCGACCGCTAACCGGGTCTTGCCGCTGCCCGGCGGCCCCGCCAGGGTGATCAGGCGCTGCCTGGATAGCAGGTCGCGCAGCTCGCGGAGCTCGGGCGTGCGCCCAATCAGACGCGTGGCCGGGACGGGAAGCGAATGCGCTACCACCTCGCTCGCGCTGCGCAGCGCGAACGCGGTCACCGCGCCGAGTTCTGTCGATACCGGCTCGGCCTGCAGCGCCATGCCTTCCGGCAGTCGGTGACCCAGGGCCTCGACGGCCGCAGCGGTCAGCAGGATGGAGCCGGACGGCGCGTGTGCCGCGATCGCATCGGCTTCTGACTGTGCTCCGTCGGGGTCGCCAACAGCGATGGCGATGCCAATCTGGGCTGATCCCTCCGGCTGTGGCACGGCACTCATCAGGAGCATCGCCGCTTCGACCGCTCCCTGGATCTCGTCGAAGGTGGCTGAGCGGAGGAGGGTGGGTCGCACGACCGAGCGCCGGTCCCCCATGTCGGGGGCCAGCGGCGCCGCCCAGGCAGCCAGGGCACAGACATCGGCTCGGCGTGTCATCGGTTCATGTACCCGCACGCATTCTGCGGCCTCGCCGCCGAGACGTCGAGAGGCCGTGACGACCGGCCGCCACTCCGGTCGCACTACGGCCGTAGGCACCGGATCGATTCCGTAGTGGGTGGTGCGGAAGATCTGCGACGGGTACCCCGGACATACGACCCATGGCAGACAGACAAAGCATCTGGAGGTTCACAGTGCGTAAGCGGATTCTCATCAGCCTGATGGCTGGGACAAGCCTGGCCCTGTCGGCCAGCGTCGTCACCGCCGGGACCGTCGAAAGGACCGATCTCTTCGGCCAGGGTCCAGGCGGACCGGTCGTCGCCGACGACGGCGCGTCGATCATGCGGACGAATTCCAGCGTGATCGCCAAGGTCGTCATGGCGACCCCCGAGCCGGGCAGCTACACCCTGGGTGCCGGGGCTACCGGAAGCCAGATCCATGGCAGTCCCGCGGCGTTCAGCCTGTGGGTCTTCGTCTTCTTCAATCCCGAGGAGTGCGCCGCCGCGGTGTGTGGACCTGGCGACCTCATCAACGACCCAGATGTCGTCGCTGGCGCGTTCAATGCTGGCGGGCACATCGAGGGTGGGCCGAACCTGACGCTCGCGGGCTCAGTCAATGCCTCGCGCGCCACCTTCGGTGGGGCGAATGCCGAAACGATCGGCCAAGCGTTGGCCATGGGCTACAGCCTTGCTGAGGCGGATATCCACCTGGCAGTAGCGCCGCACGGTGTGCTGACGCCGGAGCTGTTGCCGGAGCAGATCTCGACTCCGGTCGGGACGCCTGCCAACTGGTGGCTTGCCATCTTCGGGCCGCAGAGCTGACCATGCGCAATCCACGTGGCCGGGCCCCTGCGCCCGGCCACGTCGAACCAGGAGACAGAGAGATGACACGCAGGCTCGATCAGCCGCTCTCGCGCAGACAGGTCCTGACTGGAGCAATTGCCGCCGCGGCCGTCGTCACGCCACTCCGCTGGCTGGGCTCCCCCTCGCTGGTCAGTGCGGCGATTCCGCCCGGCACGCTGGCGGCGACACAGTTCGACGCCGCCGTCCCCACAGCGTGGTTCGATCTCGTCAATCGACTGATCAGGGGAACCCCTGGCTACACACCGCCCGTCGCGTCGCGTGCCCTGGGCTGCATGGGGCTCGGCCTGTATGAAGCACTCGTCCCTGGTATGCCGGATCACCGCAGCCTCGCCGGCGTCGTGCGCGACTTGCAGCCCATGCCGGCAGCCGGACGGAACGCTGCCTACCACTGGCCGTCCGTCGCCAACGCGGCCCTGGCCAGCATGGCGCGTGGCCTCTTCCCGACTGCACCATCGGCGCTTCAAGCGGAGATCAATGCCCTCGAGGCAGCGCTGCAGGGCGATGCTCCCCTGGGCGTCAGGATGCGCTCCGTCGATCGCGGACGTTCCGTGGCTGCCGCCGTCGATGGATGGTCGCGCGGCGACGGGGGGCACGAGGGCTATCTGCGCAACTTCCCCACCGACTACGTCCCCCCACAGGGCGATGGGCAGTGGATTCCGACGCCGCCGGGCTTCCTGCGCGCACTGCAGCCCTATTGGGGGCGTAACCGTCGCATGGTTGTAGCATCGGCGGGCTCGTCCGACCCGGGGCCGCCGCCGGCATTCACGACCGATCCGGGCTCGGCCCTGTATATCGAAGCCCACGAGGTCTACCAGGCGGTCAACGGGTTGACCGCGGAGCAGCGAGAGATCGCCCTCTTCTGGTCGGACGACCCGGGCACCACCGCAACGCCGCCCGGTCATTCCGCCTCGATTCTGACCCAGACCCTTCGCTCGCAGAACAGCTCGCTGGCGACCGCCGCGGTCGGTTACGCGCGCCTGGGCCTCGCGGTCTGCGATGCCTTTATCGAATGCTGGGACACCAAGTTCCGCTACAACCTGCTGCGCCCGATCTCCTACATCCGCCAGTACATCGATCCGGGCTGGGGCAATCCGCTGCCTCTGACCACGCCTCCGTTCCCCGAGTACACATCAGGGCACTCGGCGCAGTCCGGCGCGGCGGCCACCGTCCTGACCGCGACGTTCGGGACCGTAGCCTTTACCGACCACACCCACGACGGGCGCGGCCTGCCGCCCCGCTGGTTCAGCTCGTTTGAGGCCGCGGCGCAGGAAGCCGCTATCTCGAGGCTGTACGGAGGCATCCATTACCGCGCCGCGATCGAGCGCGGGCTCCAGCAGGGGAGGCACATCGGAGCGGCCGTCGCTGCCCTGCCACTGCGGGGATGAGCGACCTCAAGTCGGCACGGGCCCACATCGGCCTGGTCCCGTCCGACATTGCGGCGTTCGTGCGCTACGGTACGCCGGTGAGCCTTCCGGTCGAGGACGCGACCACCGAGTGCGTGGAGCACCTGCGCGCCCTGATCCGGATCCCGAGCGTCAATCCCCCGGGTCTCGCGGACGCCGCGGCCGGGCGGGACTCGTCAGGCGGTGAGACGGCCGTGGCCGCCTACTGCGCCGAAGTGCTGAACGCGGCCGGCATCCACGCCGAGGTACTCGAGGTCGGCGGCCGTGGCTCGTGCTTCGCCAGGCTGGCTGCCACGCTGCCCGATCCCGAGCCGCCGCTCATCCTGCTCTCGCACGTCGACGTCGTGCCAGTCGACGCCGTTGGGTGGAGCCGCGACCCGTTCGCCGGGGACCTGGCGGACGGTGCGGTATGGGGCCGCGGCGCGGTCGACATGAAGGACATGTTGGCCATGGAGCTGAGCGTGATGCTGGCCCTGAAACGGGACCAGCTGCCGCTGAAACGGGACGTGATCCTGGCTGCCGTCGCCGACGAAGAGGCCGGTGGCACCCACGGCGCCCTGCACTGGATCGAGGCCCGGCCGGACCTGTTTGCCGATGCCTCCGGGCGGATGGCCGCGGCCGCACTGAACGAAGTGGGTGGCTACTCGCTGACCGTGGGCGGCAAGCGCGCCTACGCCATCCAGGTCGCGGAGAAGGGCATCATCTGGACCCGATTGCGTGCCACCGGCACGCCAAGCCACGGGTCGATGCCATCGCCGGACAACGCGGCAATCAAGCTGGCGAACGCCACCAGCCGCCTGGCTGCCGCGCGC
>DATEOS010000297.1:0-2082 GCA_035273815.1 Candidatus Limnocylindria bacterium | reverse complement strand
GGGGGCGCCGCGGTCGGGTTGCTCACCGGGCTCGGTGGCGGGGTGATCGGGCTGGTGACGGTGCTGATCATCTCCTTCTACTACCTGATGGAAAAGGCGTGGCTGCGCCGCGTCGTGCTCAGTACCGCCTCGGCGGAGACGCGCATTCGGGTGAGCCGGACCTGGGACGAGGTCGAGGAAAAGGTTGGCGACTGGCTACGCGGGCAACTGACCCTGGTGCTCATCATCGGCGTCACGGCGACGATCGGGTACGCCATCATGGGCATCAGCTTTTGGCCGCTGCTAGGTCTGTGGGCGGGGATCACCGAGTTCATCCCCATCCTCGGGCCATGGCTGGGCGGCATCCCCGCGGTCATCATTGCCCTCACCCAGGGGTGGGAGAAGGCGCTGATGGTGGCGGGTTTCATCCTGCTGCTGCAAATGACGGAAAACGCGATTCTGGTGCCGCGGGTGATGCGCGGAGCGGTGGGGCTCTCGCCGCTGACGGTCTTCCTGGCGATCCTGGCCGGGACCGAGTTCGCCGGAATCGCGGGAGCGTTGCTCGCCATCCCGGTCGCGGCGGCGATCCAGGTGTTGCTTTCGGAGTACACCGAGGCGCGGCGAGAGGCGAAGCTGGCCGGGTTGGCGGCGCTGCCCGGCTGGCGCTGGATGCGGGGTTCGGTGGCTCCGCCGGGGTTCGCGCCGGGGGTCACGGCTGCGGCGCCTCCGCCAGCCACACCCCAGGCGCCCGACGGTGGGGTCAGCCCGCCGGGCTGGAATGCGGAGGCCCTGGCGCGAGAGGCAGGACGGGAGAACTCGCCGTAGGACGCGAAGGCTGCGAAGGCTGCGAAGGCTGCGAAGGAGGGAGGAAGCGTGGACTCGAGCTATGTGGAACGCAATCGCGTCTCGCAAGAGCGGCTGCGGGCACTCGTGGGGCAGCTCGACGACGATGCGCTGCGGCGGGAGCTGCCCGACGGCTGGACAGTCGCCGATGCGTTGGCGCACCTGGCCTTTTATGACCGGCGTGCGGCGACCCTGTTGCGGCGGTTCGGCCAGGAAGGGGTCTTCGCGTCGCCCTACGACTACGACACCCTCAACGAGGTTCTCCTGCATTTTTCCCGGCGCATGTCGCCCCGCGCGATCGTGGACGAAGTCCTGGCCGCCGCCGAGGCGGCGGACGAGGCTGCCGCGCTCACGCCGGAGGCGCTCGCCGCTGACGTGCGGAGTATCGGGCAGGTCAAGCTCGACCGCTCCGAGCACCGGG
The DNA here is from genome assembly GCA_035273815.1 of Candidatus Limnocylindria bacterium. Classification (GTDB taxonomy): domain Bacteria; phylum Chloroflexota; class Limnocylindria; order QHBO01; family QHBO01; genus DASSCW01. Next base: position 839 of record DATEOS010000297.1, on the reverse strand, counting down.
AGAGCCACCTGAGCGATATCGAAGCGCTGCTGGGCACGAGCTGATCGCAGCCGCACCTACGACCGAGGCTTAGGCGGGCGTGCCAGCAGAGAGATGCCCTCGTCCAGGATCTCGAAGACGTAGCCGCCGACGGTGACGATCGCCGGTGAGCTGATCTCGCCCCAGCGCACCTCGACCGGCTGGCCGGCGATCTCAAAGACTTCGCGGCCCCTGGCGCTGAATGCCTGGCGAGGGTTGCGATAGATCATGCGCGTTCCGCCGGCCAGCTCGACAGCCTGCCAGGCCAGGCGGGTGGCGTCGGCTTCGTTCAGTTGTGGCCGGCGCTCGGGTGCGTCAGACATCGGCTGCTCCTTCCGGGGCTCAACCTTCATGCGAATCGAGGGTGTCCGATTCGTCGAATCCGCGAGGCGCGCGCGTTTGCCATCCGTAGCGCAGGGCGGCGGTACGAATGACGAAGACGGCGATGACGGACACCGTCCCGGCGGCGATGTCGTTGACCTCAGGTCCGCGCCGTAAGCCAAGATAGATGATGCATCCCGCCAGCGCGGCCAGAGCGGCGGGTGGGCCCGGGCGGAAGATGGCCGGGTCGCGGCGCGCGAACAGGTCGCGCAGCATCCCGCCGCCGACGGCGTTGACGACGCCGACGAAGGCCGCCGCTGGCGGGCTGAGCCCAGCAGCGAGGGAGAGCTGCGATCCCGTGATGGCGAAACCACCCAGGCTGGGTGCGTCGACAACGGAGTTAGTGCGGTTGAATAGCGGGATGGGCTGGATGCGGCTCCCGGCCAGGTGCACGGCGCCGGCCGCGGCGGCGACGAGGGCCATGTAGACCCAGGTGCGCA
>DATEOS010000296.1:0-4505 GCA_035273815.1 Candidatus Limnocylindria bacterium | reverse complement strand
ATCCCGCTGGTCTGCACGCTGACCGGCACGCCCTGGTAGGTGCCGGTGAATCCGAGCATGCCGCGGTTGGTGTTGACGGAGCGAGTGGAGCCCTCGTCGAAGCGGCCGGCGATCCGTTCGGCGCGGCTCGGGTCGCCGGGCAGCAGCACCAGCGGGGCGTAGTCGCCGGGCTCGGCGTGGAGGTGGATCTGCGGCACGCGCGTAGGGTACGCATCGGCGCAGCCCGCTGCCAGCACGTGGCCTCGGCTAGGATCGGTGCCTGATGTCCAATGAGGTCCCGGACGACGTGATCGGTGCGCTCGCCTTCGCCGTGGCGACGGTGCGCAGCGCGGGCGCGCTGCTGACCGCCAGCTACGAGCGGGTCGAGCGGATCGACTACAAGAGTGCCCGCGACGTGGTGACCGAGGTCGACTACGCCTCGGAGAAGCTCGCGCTGGACGCAATCCGCGAGCGCTACCCGGACGACGGCATCCTGGCGGAGGAATCGGGCCATCACCGGCGCCGGAACCGCGAGCCGTTCGCCGGCCGCACCTGGGTGGTCGACCCGCTGGACGGCACCGTCAACTACGCCAACGGCCTTCCGTACTTCTGCGTGTCGATGGCCCTGGTCGATGCGGACGGCCCGCTGCTGGGCGTCATCCTGGATCCCCAGCGCGACGACCTGTACGCCGCTACTCGGGGCGGCCCAGCCACCCTCAACGGCGAACCGGTGCGCGCCTCCACGAAGGAGCAGCTCACGGACTTCGTGGTCAGCCTGGCCGTGATCGGGCGCGGCGGGCTGGGCCGCGAGCGACGGATCGCGCGCTCGATCCGCATCCATCGGCGCATGGGCAGTGCCGCGCTGGCGCTGGCGTACGTGGCCAATGGGCGATTCGACGCATTCGTCCAGAACGGTGGGCTGTCGCTGTGGGACGTGGCCGCCGCCGGCCTCATTGCCGAGCGCGCCGGGGCCACCGTCAGCGACCTGCACGGCGGCCCGTGGTGGGACCCGCTGCGCCGTGGGGCGACGATCAGCATCGTGGCTGCCCCGCCGCCGCACCATGCCGCGCTGCTCGAGCTGCTGGCCGCGGTGGGCACCCAGGTCCGCGCCCGCCGGCCCTAGGCCGAAGGCAGCCAGCGCTGCGTCAGGCGAGACGCAGGACGCTGGCGAACATGGCCAGGGTGCGGGCGGTGGCGCCCCAGACCAGCTGGCCCTCCGCGCGATAGCCGCCGACCCTGAGCGTCCAGCCCGGGCCGTGCACGATCTCGTCGGTGATGGCGCCCTCATGCAGCAGCTCGCGCAGCGGCAGCTCGACGATCAGCGCCACTTCATCGGTCTGCGGCGTCATCTCCGGCCGGGCGGGCAGGGCGCCGATGAACGGACGGAGCGAGAAGTTGGTGACCGGAATCCAGACGTCGTCCAGCGCCCCCAGGATGGTGACGCCGTCGGACGCCACGCCGATCTCCTCCAACGTCTCGCGCAGCGCGGTGGCCTCACGCGACATATCACCTTCCTCCACTGCGCCGCCGGGCAGCGACACCTCGCCGGCGTGGGCGCGCAGCGAGGCGTTCCGCACGGTCAGGGGCAGCAGCAGCTCACCGTCCGGGCCGGGATAGAGCAGCAGCAGCGTCGAGGCGTGGCGCGCCGGTGGCATGGCAGCGCGGTCGTAGCGGGGCATGGGCGTGGCGCTGTCCAGGCGCTCGCGGCGCGGCATGAGCCGGTCGTCGACCGGGATGGGGCGTGGCGATCGGCGCAGCGCATCGGCCACCCGGTCCTGCCATCCGGGCTGTGCCAGTAAGATCTCGTCCATGAGCTTTGCGCCCTCCGGGAAGTCGGATCGCGACGAGCCTGCGCGAGCGGCCCTGTACCGCACGCGGCTGCTCGTCAACCGCACCCCGCATTTCAGCAAGCGTACGCGCAAGGAGGCGAACCGGGGCCTGGACCTGCTGGAGAGCCAGCTGGGCCGCAACCAGGTCAGCGTTTCGGAGGCGGTGCGCGGCTTTGAGCTGCTCAACCGCGCCCACAGCTCCCTGACGTTCGGCCTGCTGCGCGAGCCCGGATTCGTCGAGCGCTTCGGCGCCGCTCTCCGCCAGCTGGGGCTGCGCGGCATCGAGCAGCGGCTGGACGAGGTACCCAGCTCGGTCATGGCCCAGCCGATTCCGGGGCCGACCAACGGCCGCCTCCACCGCGACGACCTGCCGGCCGAGCAGCGGTTCGATGCCGACGGCCGGCCGCTCCCGCCGCCGCCCGGCTACTACTGAGCCGCGGACCCCTCCAGCGCCGAGAGCAGCGCGGCCTGGCTCGGCGTGGAGCCGAGTCCCAGCCGATCGCCGACGCGGGCCGCCAGCGGCGGCTCCAGGTAGGTCGACCGCAGCAGCTCCCAGCCTGACGGAGCGAAGACTTCGGCCGGCGTGCCGTCCGCCAGGACATGGCCGCCGCCCAAGACCACCACCCGCTCGAATTCGGTGGCCACGAACTCCATGTCGTGGCTGATGGCGATGACGGTGCGTCGGGCGTCCCGTGCCTCGCGCAGCGCGTGGCGCACCCGCTGAACCCCGGCCACGTCCTGGCCCGTGGTCGGCTCGTCGAGCATCAGCACCGGCGTCTGCATGGCCAGCACCGATGCCAGCGCCAGCAGCTTCCTGCGCGACGCGCCCAGGTCGTAGGGGTTGGTCCGCGCAGCCGCGGTCAGCCCAACCGCGGCCATGGCGCCGTCCACCCCCCGGCGCAGCTCCTCGCCGCGCAGGCCGACGTTGCGCGGCCCGAATTCGACCTCGGAGCGGACGCTGCCGGAGAAGATCTGGCGATCAGGGTCCTGGAACACGAGGCCCACGTCGCGAGCGAGCTGGGCCACCGTGCGGCGGGCCGCATCCTGCCCATCGACCAGCACTCGTCCCGACGTTGGCCGCAGCAGGCCGTTGAGGTGCCGCACCAGGGTCGTCTTGCCGCTGCCGTTCTGGCCGACCAGGGCCACCACCTCTCCCGGACCGATGGTCAGCGACACCTCGTCCAGGGCACGCACCCCGCCCTGCGGGTACACGTGGGTCACCGCTTCCAGCCGCAGCTGCGGGGCGGCACGCTCGGTCATGCCCCCACCGCTTCGCGCAGCCGCGCCAGCTGCGCCGGCGGCAGGCCCCCCGTCTCGGCTGCCCGGACGAGCCGCACACCGGCGGGCGGGGCCACGCCCAGCTCCTCCAGGCGCGGATCGGCCAGCACCTCGAAGGCTGGACCTTCCAGCGCCACGGCCCCGTCGGCGACCAGAACGACGCGGTTGCAGATCTCGGCCAGCAGGTCCGTCCTCTGCTCGGCGATCAGGATCGAGGCGCCGCCACCGGCCAGGCGAGCCAGGGCATCGGCCACCAGCCGGCTCCCGGCGGGGTCGAGCTGCGCGGTCGGCTCGTCGAGCACCAGCAGGCCGGGGCGCAGGGCGAGCAGCCCCGCGATGGCGACCAGCTGCTGTTGCCCACCGGAGAGGCGCGCCGGATTGCGCGGCGCCAGCGCCTCGATGCGGAGCTCTGCCAGCGCCTCATTGCTGCGCCGGATGACGTCGTCGCGCGGCAGGCCGAGGTTCATCGGTCCAAAGGCGACCTCTTCGTAGACCGTGTCGGCCACCCCGGAGAGCTGCGTCGCAGGGCTGGCGAAGGCGATGCCGATGCGGCCCGCCAGCTTGTGGATGGGCAGCGGCGCCGCATCCTCGCCGTCGAGCAGCACGCGTCCGGTGAGCGTGCCGCCCACGGTGCGTGGCGCCAGGCCGCTCGCAACCAGGCAGAGGGTCGTCTTGCCCGCCTCCGACGGGCCGGCCAGGCCGACCACCTCTCCGTCGGGCAGGGCCAGGCTCACGTCGCGCAACGACGGCCGCGCGGCGCCGGCGTAGCGATAGCTGACCGACTCCAGGACGAGCATCAGCCGGCACCGGCCATCAGTCCAGCCACGGCAACCAGCCCATTGCCTTGGCCACGATGATCAGCGCGCCGCCGGCCAGCAGCAGCCAGCGGGCAACGGCCTGAAGCCCGGAGTCCGGCGGGTGCCAGAGCAGGGTCCGCCGGCCCGGCCGCGTGAAGGCGCGAGCCTCCAGCGCCATGGTCCGTTCCTCGATCTCGGCGACGGAGCCGAGCAGCACTGGACCCGCCAGCGGCAACACGCCGCGGATCCGCTTCCAGATGCTGCCTTCGGTATCCAGGCCCCGCGCTCGCTGCGCGGCGGTGATGGCGCCTGCCCGCTCGACCATGGCGGGCACGGTCTGCACCGCTGCGTTGGCCACGAACGCCAGCCGCGGCGCGACGCCGCGCCGCTCCAGGTCGATCACCAGCTCGGACGGCGGCGTGGTCAGGTAGAAGAGGGTGATCGCGCCGCTGATGGCGGCGATGCGCGCTAGCGTCTCCAGGGCGAAGCCCAGCCCTTCCGCGGTGGCCCGGATGGGGCCGATCTGGAAGAGCACCTGCTGGCCGGCCGGGTAGAAGAGCAGGTTGATGACCAGCACGCTGATGGCGATCGGCAGGCTCAGCAGTATGGCGGTTCGCAGGAG
>DATEOS010000295.1:0-2647 GCA_035273815.1 Candidatus Limnocylindria bacterium | reverse complement strand
GGTTCGGCCGATGTGTAGGCCAGCGTCACCGCCGCGGTGGCGGTGGTCACCGCGAGCGCGATCTCGAAGCGCACCATCGCCGACCACAACACGAATGCGACGGCGATCGCCGCGGTGATCGAGATGATCGACCACGGTTTGAACATCTCCCAGGCGGGCATGCCGGTCAGATCGGCGAGCCGGCCCCCGACCCAGAACCAGCCCGCCGGGTAGAACGGCGGCAGACCGATGTAGGTCATATCGTGCAGCGCCGGACTCTCGGCCAGCCGGGTCAGGTACTCGGTGCGGAACTGCTGATCCACCGAGATGCCGAACAGATACAGCCTGGTGGCGCCCAGCGGCATGGCCAGGGTGACCACGCTGAAAGCGGACAGGAACAGCACCGCGGCGATCCGGGCGAACATCCGGCGACCGGTGCGCCACAGCACACCGGCGATGAAAATCCCCGCCAAGCAGGCGAACTGGCCGACCGTGGTGAGCGCGTGCAGTTGGTTCGAGGAGTTGTACGCCGGCCACTCGACGCGGGCGATGGCCAGCAGGGCGACGACGGTGAGCGCCGCGGCCGTCGCTGCCGCGGCGACCATCTGGCCGGCCGTCCTCGCGATCAGCATCAAAGAGGCAGCTTGCGGAAGACCGGCCGCGGGATGTGCCGCATCACGGTCATCAGGTACCGCACCGGCCCGGGCGCCCAGATCAATTCCTTGCCCTTGGCCGCCGAGGCGACCGCCAGTTCGGCGACGTCCTCCTTGTCGACGGTGAAGGGTGCCTCCTTGGCTCCGGTCGCCTTCCAGTGCTCCAGCGTCGTGGTGGTGCGCACCTGGCCGGGCCGGATGACCAGGACGTGAACACCGAACTCGCGCAACGCTTCCCCGAGACCGAGGTAGAAACCGTCCAGGCCGGCCTTGGTGGAGCCGTACACGAAGTTGGAGCGGCGCACCCGCTCCCCGGCCACCGAGGACATCGCGATGATCTGCCCGAATCCCTGGGCGCGCATCCGTTCGCCGATCAGCACACCGACCGACACCGCGGCGGTGTAGTTGACCTGGGCGGTCAGCACCGCCTTGGCCTGGTTCTGCCACAGTTCCTCGGCGTCGCCCAGAATGCCGAACGCCACGATGGCGACGTCGACATCGCCTCCTGCCCATGCCGCTTCGATGACAGCGGGGTGCGATGCGGTGTCGACGGCGTCGAAGTCCAGGTATTCCACCGATTTCGCGCCGGCGGCCTGCAGTTGGGCGATCGCGGCGTCCCGCCGCGGTGCACCCGGCAGGTCGGCGAGGATCACCCGGGCCTTGGCGTTGCGCAGGTACCGCTCGACGATCGCCAGGCCGATCTCGGAGGTACCGCCCAGCAGCAATATCGTCTGCGGGTTTCCGGTCGCGTCAATCATGTAGGGGCGTCAGCCTTTCTGAATATTCAAGCTAGAGGAGTTCGAGGCGGCGGGCCATGTCGGAGGCGAAGACGCCGTGCGGGTCGGCCTTACGGCGCACCGCGATCCATTCGTCGATGCGTGGGTACATCCGGTGGAACTTCTCCGCGCTGACCCGGGAGTCCTTGGCGGTGTAGACCCGGCCGCCGAACTCCATGGCACGGTCGTCGAGTTCGTTGAGGAACTCGTTGACGCCGGCCTTGATCGGGAAGTCCATCGCGACGTTCCAGCCCGCCATCGGGAAGCTCAGCGGCGCCCGGTTGCCGGGGCCGAACAGCTTGAAGACGTTGAGCGCCGAGTACTGGCCGCGGGTCTGGATCCACCGGATGATGTCCTTGAACTCGTCCAGCGCGTCCGGTGGCACCAGGAACTGGTGCTGCGCGAATCCCTTTGGGCCGTAAGCGTTGTTCCATCCGCTGACCAGGTCCAGCATGTGGTAGAACTGCGACAGGTTCATGATCTTGCCCTGGTACGTCCCGCCCAGGCGGTAGTACACCTCGCCGATCGCGGTGAACGACAGCTTGTTCATCGCACTGACCGGGAAGATGTCGGGCACCTTCAACAGTTGCGGCGCATCGAATTTCAGCGGATTGCGGGCTAGCTTGGCGGGCAACTGATCCAGCTTGGCCAGGCTGCCCCGGCTGACGGCGGCCCGGCCCAGCTTCGGCGGCGGGCTGATCAGGTCGAACCACGCGCTGGAGTAGGTGTAGGCGTCCTCGCTGCCATCGGTGTGCACGGCGATGGTCTCGTCCAGATCGGCGGTGGCCACCCCGTCGGCGATGAAGTAGGCGGTCTCGGTGCGGGTCATGGCGATCCGGGCGCGGATCACGATGCCGGTCAGGCCGTTGCCGCCGATGGTGGCCCAGAAGAGCTCGCTGGTGTCACCGTCGGGCTCCAGCGTGCGGACCTCGCCGTCGGCCATCAACAGATCCAACGACAGCACGTGGTTCCCGAAGCTGCCCGCGCTGTGGTGGTTCTTGCCGTGGATGTCGGAGCCGATGGCCCCGCCCACGGTGACCTGCCGGGTGCCCGGCAGGACCGGGACCCACAGTCCGAAGGGCAGGGCGGCCTTCATCAGCTGGTCGAGGCTGACCCCGGCGTCCACGTCGGCGACCGCGGACTCCGCGCTGATCGAATGGACGCGGTTCAGCGCGGTCATGTCGATGACGAGACCGCCGCCGTTGCATGCCTGGTCCCCGTAGGAGCGGCCGAGGCCCC
>DATEOS010000294.1:0-3836 GCA_035273815.1 Candidatus Limnocylindria bacterium | reverse complement strand
GTCTCTCGTCGACTACGTGATCATGGGCCAGGTGCTGACCGCCGGCGCCGGGCAGATGCCCGCCCGCCAGGCCGCCGTCGCCGGCGGTGTGCCCTGGGACGTGCCCTCGTTGAGCATCAACAAGATGTGCCTGTCCGGGATCGACGCCATCGCGCTGGCCGACCAGCTGATCCGCGCCGGCGAGTTCGAGGTCGTGGTGGCCGGTGGCCAGGAGTCGATGAGCCAGGCCCCGCACCTGCTGCCCAAGAGCCGCGAAGGCTACAAATACGGCGACGCGACCCTGGTCGACCACCTGGCCTACGACGGCCTGCACGACGTGTTCACCGACCAGCCCATGGGCGCGCTGACCGAGCAGCGCAACGACGTCGACCAGTTCACCCGCGCGGAGCAGGACGAACTGGCCGCCCAGTCGCACCAAAAGGCCGCGGCGGCCTGGAAGGACGGGGTGTTCACCGACGAGGTCGTGCCGGTCTCGATCCCGCAGCGCAAGGGTGACCCGATCGAGTTCAACGAGGACGAGGGCATCCGCGCCAACACCACCGCGGAGTCGCTCGGCGGCCTGAAGCCGGCCTTCCGCAAGGACGGCACCATCACCGCCGGGTCGGCGTCGCAGATCTCCGACGGCGCGGCCGCTGTCGTGGTGATGAGCAAGGCCAAGGCCGAGGAGCTGGGACTGAGCTGGCTCGCCGAGATCGGCGCGCACGGTGTGGTCGCCGGTCCGGACTCGACGCTGCAGAGCCAGCCGGCCAACGCCATCAAGAAGGCCATCGAGCGCGAGGGCATCACCGTCGACGACCTCGATGTCATCGAGATCAACGAGGCGTTCGCCGCGGTGTCGCTGGCCTCGACCAAGGAGCTCGGCGTCGATCCGGCCAAGGTCAACGTCAACGGTGGCGCCATCGCCATCGGGCACCCGATCGGCACGTCGGGCGCGCGGATCACCCTGCACGCGGCCCTGGAGCTGGCCCGCAAGGGCTCCGGCTACGCCGTCGCGGCCCTGTGCGGTGCCGGCGGACAGGGCGACGCGCTCATCCTGCGCCGCCCCTGACCGCTGAGAATGCGCTCAGTTTGAACAACGACGCAATGTAGTAGCTGGCCGCCCGCTGCGGCACAATGGCGTCCATGGCTAACAACTATGACGTCCGCAGCGTGGCGGGCTGGTTCCGGTTGATCGCGATCGCGGAAGCGTTCAGCTGGGTGGGACTGCTGGTCGGCATGTACTTCAAGCACCTGGCCGGGACCACCGAGATCGGCGTCAAGATCTTCGGGCCCCTGCACGGCGGCATCTTCATGGCTTTCCTGGTCGCCGCTCTGCTGGTCGGCATCGCCCGCAAGTGGAGCCTGCTGACGTGGGCGGGTGCGTTGCTGGGCAGCATCGTGCCGCTGGGAAGTGTGATCTTCGTCATCTGGGCCGACCGGACCGGCCGGATCGATGCACGCACCGTCGCTGCCAACCGCGGCGAAGACATGCCAAACTTGGTGGCGTGACGCGTCCACGCCCCTCCATCGGGCCGGCCCTGGCCGGCGCATTCGATCTGTCCGCTCTCAAGCAGCCGCCGCCGCCTCCGCCCGGAGCCGCCGCACCGTCCGAGGTGACGGGTGCGGTGCAGGTCACCGAGGCGAACCTCGAAGCCGAGGTCCTGATCCGTTCCGGTGAAATCCCGGTGGTGGTGCTGCTGTGGACCCCGCGCAGCGACGCCAGCGTGCAGCTCGCCGACAGCCTCGGCGCTCTCGCGCAGGAGGACGGCGGCACGTGGTCGTTGGCGATGGTCAACGTCGACACCACCCCGCGGGTGGCGCAGATGTTCGGGGTGCAGGCGGTACCCACCGTGGTCGCGCTGGCCGGTGGCCAGCCGATCTCGAGCTTCCAGGGCCCGCAGCCGGCAGATCAGCTGCGGCAGTGGATCGACTCCCTGATCAGTGCGACCGCCGGCAAGCTCAGCGGTGTCCCGGAGCAGGCCGAGCAGGTCGACCCCGCGTTGGAACAGGCTCGGGCGCATCTGGACAACGGCGACTTCGACGCCGCGCTGACCGCCTACCAGGAGATCCTGGCCGCCAAGCCGAACGACGCCGAGGCCGCGGGCGCCATCCGGCAAATCACCTTCCTGCAGCGTGCCACGACACACCCGGCCGACGCGCCGGCGCTGGCCGACGCCGCCCCCGAGGACACCGAGGCAGCGTTCGCCGCCGCCGACGTGGAGATCCTGCAGCAGAACATCGAGGGTGCCTTCGACCGGTTGATCGCGTTGATCAAACGCACGGCCGGTGACGAGCGCACCGCCGCACGCACCCGGCTGATCGAGCTCTTCGAGCTGTTCGATGCTGCCGACCCGGAGGTGCTGGCGGCGCGTCGCAAGCTCGCCAACGCCCTGTACTAGCTCGCGGGAAAAGGTTACCGGTCGAGTTCGAACCAGAGCGCGGCCAGCGGCGGCAGCGCCATGACCGCGGAGGCCGGGCGTCCGTGCCAGGGTTCGGGGGTGGCCTCCACCGCGCCCAGGTTGCCGAGCCCGGACCCGTTGTAGATGGTGGCGTCGGTGTTGAGCACCTCGCGCCAGGTGCCGGCCTGCGGCAGGCCCAGGCGGTACTGGGCATGTTCGGCGCCGGAGAAGTTGAACACGCACGCCAGTGCGGTGCCGTCATCGCCGAACCGCAGGAAGCTCAGCACATTGTTGGCCGAGTCGTTGGCGTCGATCCAGGAGTATCCCTCGGGCACGGTGTCGCGTGACCACAGCGCGCGCCGGCTGCGGTAGAGCGCATTGATGTCGGTGACCAGCCGGGCGATACCGGTGGAAAAGCTCTGCTCGGACAGCTGGTACCAGTCGAGGCCCCGCTCCTCGGACCATTCGGCGCGCTGGCCGAACTCCTGACCCATGAACAGCAGCTGCTTGCCCGGGTGCGCCCACTGGTAGGCCAGCAGGCCGCGCAGCCCAGCTGCCTTGTTGTGGTCATTGCCCGGCATCCGGGTCCACAGCGTGCCCTTGCCGTGCACCACCTCGTCGTGGCTGATCGGCAGCACGTAGTTCTCACTGAACGCGTAGAGCATGGAGAAGGTGATCTCGTGGTGGTGATAGCTGCGGTGGATCGGGTCGCGCTTGATGAACTCCAGGGTGTCGTTCATCCAGCCCATGTTCCACTTCATCGAGAAACCGAGGCCACCAAGGTTGGTCGGGCGCGTGACACCGGGCCACGAGGTGGACTCCTCGGCGATCGTGACGATGCCGGGCGTCACCTTGTGCACCGTGGCGTTCATCTCCTGCAGGAACTGCACGGCCTCCAGGTTCTCCCGGCCGCCGTACACGTTCGGCGTCCAGCCACCCTCGGGTCGCGAATAATCCAGATACAGCATCGAGGCCACGGCGTCGACCCGCAGGCCGTCGACGTGGTACTCCTGTAGCCAGTACAGCGCATTGGCGACCAGGAAGTTGCGTACCTCGGGCCGGCCGAAGTCGAAAACGTAGGTGCCCCAGTCGAGTTGCTCACCGCGGCGCGGATCGGAGTGCTCGTAGAGGGCGGTTCCGTCGAATCGGCCCAACGCCCAGGCATCCTTCGGGAAGTGCGCGGGCACCCAGTCGACGATCACGCCGATACCGGCCTGATGCAGCGTGTCGATGAGGTAGCGCAGGTCGTCGGGACTGCCCAGCCGCGGCGTGGGGGCGTAGTAGGAGGTGACCTGGTAACCCCAGGAGCCACTGAACGGGTGCGCGGCCACCGGCAGCATCTCGACGTGGGTGAAGCCGTGCTCCACCACGTATTCGGTGAGTTCGACGGCGAGTTCGCGGTAGCTCAAACCCGGCCGCCACGACATCAGGTGCACCTCGTAGGTGCTCATCGGTTCG
>DATEOS010000293.1:0-7685 GCA_035273815.1 Candidatus Limnocylindria bacterium | reverse complement strand
TCAGCTCGCCGGCGCCGGCGGCGCGGGTCACCGCCAGCCGCTCGCGCCGCACCGGCGTGGCGCCGGTCACGCCCTCGAGCGAGCTGAAGGTCGCAGCCTGCGCCCACGACGGAACCGACGACGGCCCACGGCCGGGGATCGCGCGCACATCGGTGCCGACCTGGTACGCAGCCTGGTCCTGCTGCGAATCGGTCCAGGTGGAGCCATATGTCACGGCGAAGATGCCCATCGAGATGGCCAGCATCAGCAGCAGTGCCGCCCGGGTGTAGCGCAGCGGCCGTCGCGCCAGCTGCCGTGCCCCCAGCGAGCCGATCAGATGTCGGCCACGCGCCACTGCCCGCTCGATCACCTCCGCCATCAACGGCAGCAGCCGCAACGCCAGCACGCCGCCGGCCAGCAGGCCGATCGCCGGCGCCGCCACCAGCAGCGGGTCCAGGCCCAGCGTGCCGCGCACCGAGGTAGTGAGCGGAGAGCCGTACAGTCGCAGCTGCCAGAGGGCGATGACGGTCACCGCCAGCAGCGCCAGGTCGATCCCGACGCGCTGGCCCAGCGTCCGCGTCTCCTGCCGCGAGACGCCGGCCTGCTCGTCCATGAAGGAGCGGGCTGAGTTCAGCGCGGGGAGGACGAGCAGTGCCACACAGCCGAGCGCGGCGGCGCCGGCGGCGAGGTAGGCGTCGGTGCTGACCATGGGCACGATGCCCAGCTGGATACGCGACAGCGGCCCGGCGACGTTCAAGAGGTTCAGCGCGCCCACCGCCAGCCATGGCCCCAGCAGGGCGGCGGGCACGGCCAGCACCAGTCCCTCGGTCAGCGCCAGCCCGGCGATCTGGCCGGTACCGGCGCCACGTGAACGCAGCAGGGCGGTGTGCACGCGGCGGTGCTCGACCAGCAGGTTGGCGGTCAGCACGATGGCGTACGCGGCCAGCACCGCCAGCTGGATGATCAGCAGCAGCACGCCGGTGCGGCTGACCAGCAGCGAGCGCTCGGAACGCGCGAGGATCGGTCCGAGCTGGGTGGCGACCCGCGGCGTCAGCTCGGGGAGCGCAGCCTGCAGGCGCGACGACAGGTCGCGCAGGCGAGCGCGGAGGGCGGAGGTCTCGTCCACGCCCAGCTGCGTGAAGTCCGGGAAGGCGTGCCAGGTGAAAGCCACCGTGCCGGCGCCGGCGTGGGCGAGAGCGTCGCTACGCGTCGCGAGCAACGGGCCAATCGTCCGGTAGCGGTCGCTGATGCTGACCCCGGCCAGCAGCTGCTGGTCCTCCCACCAGAACGGATCGGTGGGGTCGTCCACGTGGTAGATCCCGGTGATCCGGACGCCAGCCACCATGCTGGCGTCGAGCCGGCTGGTGAGCTGGAGCTCGTCGCCCACCCCGGCCCGCATCTCGGTGGCGGCCTCCTCGGAAACGGCCACGTCAATCGGCTCCGCGCCGGCCGCCTCCTCCGGCCACGCCCCCGCGACCAGGCTGGCGTGCTCCTCGATCCCGTCCGCGAAGCCCAGGACCGCCAGGTCGCGCACCTCGTCCGGGTCCTGGCCGGGGAGCGCGAACGTATTGGATTGCCCGCTCCAGCGGACGTCGGTCGGCAGGTCACCCATCGCGTCGCGCAGGGCGCGACTGACCGTGGTGTCGATCGCCTGCGCGTCGACCACCTCGGCGCGCAGGGTGACTTCGACATTGGCGTCGGCCACCGGGGCATCGGCCAACACCCGATGAAGCCCCGCCAGCGAAACGGCGCTGGAGTAGATCGGTCCCGCGGCCAGAAGGGTCGCTGCCAGCAACGTGATGAGCCACGCGGCACCGACGATCGGCCAGTCGACGCGCATCCGCTCCAGGCTCACCCGCCACATACCAAGCGGCGAGTGCACGAAAGCGTTCGCTCCTCGTGTGATTCGGCTGTTGTTCTACATCTTCCGGTACTACCCCGCCGGGGGCCGTCCAGTTCATGACAACACCACGGGCGCCGGATTCCACGCACCGCCGCGCCCGCTAGACTCGGGAGCGATGCCCCTGATCGAGGCCCAGGCGCTCACCAAGCGCTACGGGGCGCACATTATCGCGCTCGACTCCCTGACGCTCGACGTCGAACCGGGAATCATCGGCCTGGTCGGCGCCAACGGCGCCGGCAAGAGCACCTTCCTCAAGATCCTGCTGGGCCTGTTGGAGCCGACCAGCGGGTCGGCCGCGGTGATGGGCCTGGACGTGACCCGGCAGGGGCCGGAGATCCGCCAGTTCGTGGGCTACCTGCCGGAGCACGACTGCCTGCCGCCGGACCTGTCAGCCACCGACTTCGTGACGCACATGGGCCGCATGTCGGGCCTGCCCGCCTCCGCCTCGCGCGAGCGTACGGCGGAGGTGCTGCGCCACGTTGGCCTGTACGAGGAGCGCTATCGACCGATCGGCGGCTATTCGACCGGCATGAAGCAACGCGTGAAGCTGGCCCAGGCGCTGGTCCACGATCCGAAGCTGTTGCTGCTCGACGAGCCGACCAACGGCCTGGATCCGGCGGGCCGTGACGAGATGCTTGACCTGGTCAAGCGCACCGGGACCGAGTTCGGGATCGCCACCGTGGTCGCGTCGCACCTGCTGGGCGAGATCGAACGCGTCTGCTCCTTCCTGCTGGCCATCGACAACGGACGGCTGCTGCGGGCGGCGCCCATCGCCTCATTCACGGAGCGGACCGGCACCCTGGGGGTCGAGGTCGAGGATGGAGCCGATGCGCTGGCCACCCGCCTGGTCGCGGCCGGGCTCGACGCGCGCGTCGAGGGACGCACCGTGCTGGTCGACGCGCCGGACGAGCGGCCGTACGACCTGGTGCGCGACACCGTCGACCAGCTGGGGCTCGGTCTCGTCCGCCTCGAGCATCGGCGACACCGGCTGGAGGACCTGTTCCGCGGCGACGGCACGGACGGCGGCCAGCCGCAGCTGCAGGCTCCCCAGGCCGCCACGCCGGCCGGCGAAGCCGCGTCATGACCAGCCAGGAACCGGCGCTGCGCAGCCGCGAAAGCGCCACCGGCGCCATCTACGACCTGGGCTACCGCGGCTACGACGGCCCGCGGCTGGGGCGCCGCTACGCGGTGGCGACCCTGTTCTGGGCCAGCCTGCGCGCCGCGTATGCACTGAAGCGGAGCGGCCGAGCCAAGATCGTGCCGTGGGGCCTGGCCGCGCTGATGATGGCCCCCGCCGCTGTGGCCGTGGCGATCGCGGCGCTGGCACCGGGCGCGCCGATCCCGTACACGTACGACAACTTCCTGTGGGGCACGCAGGTCCTGCTCGCCATCTTCGTCGCCGCTCAGGCGCCGGAGCTGGTCAGCTCCGACCAGCGGCACCGCGTACTGTCGCTCTACTTCAGCCACGCCCTGGAGCGGACCGATTACGCCCTGGCCAAGCTGGCAGCGCTGGCGGCCGCCGTGTTCGGCATGGCGCTGGCGCCAATGCTGGTCCTCTTCCTGGGTCGAGTGCTGCTGGCGCAGGACGTGGCCGAGGCGTTCGGCAACGAGATCAAAAACCTGCCGCAGGTCGTGCTGGCACCACTCCTCTACGCGATCCCGCTGGCCGGCCTGTCGCTGGCGATCGCCGCCTACACCCCGCGGCGCGCCTACGCCACCGGCGCCATCATCGCGGTCTTCATCGTGACCGCGGCGGTCAGCGCCATCCTGGGCGAGGCCGTGACCAACGGGCCCATCGGCGACCTGGCGCAGCTCATCAACCCGTTCGTGCCCATCGACGGTACCCGGGACCTGCTCCTCGGCGGTCCTGCGCCGGACTCGCCGGTCGAGGCCACCGGCTTCCCGCTGTACTGGTTTGCCATCGAGTGGGTGCTCCTCTCGCTGATCACCGCCGCCGTGGTCCTGTGGCGGTACCGCCGGGTGGCCGCATGACGGCCGCGGCCGCGGTCCTGGCGCCGTCGGAGGCCGCGCCCTCGGTCGAGGTCGCCAACGCGTCGCGCTGGTACGGCAACGTGGTCGCCGTCAACGATGTCACCTTCCGGCTGGAAGGCGGCATCACCGGCCTGCTGGGGCCGAACGGCGCGGGCAAGTCGACCATCCTGCACATGATCGCGGGCTTCCTGGCGCCTTCGTCCGGCAGCGTGACCGTGGCCGGCAGCCCGACCCGCGGCCAGCCGGAGCTGTATCGCCGGATCGGCCTTGTTCCGGAGGCGGAGGCGGTCTACCCGTTCCTCACCGGCCGCCAGTTCGTGGTCGCCAATGCGCGGCTGCAGGGCATGAGCGGCGAGCAGGCTGCCGCCGCGGCCGCACGCGCCGTCGACCACGTGGATCTCGGCGCCGCGCAGGATCGGGCCATCGGCACCTACTCAAAGGGCATGCGGCAGCGGATCAAGGTCGCCTCGGCACTGGTCCACGACCCGCCGGTCCTGCTGCTGGACGAGCCGTTCAACGGCATGGACCCGCGCCAGCGGCTGCAGATGATGGACCTGCTGCGCCAGATGTCGCGGCAGGGCCGCGTGATCCTGTTCTCGAGCCACATCCTGGAGGAGGTGGAGCGCGTCGCCGAACGAGTGCTGGTCATCGTCGCCGGCCGCCTGGCCGCATCGGGCGACTTCCGCGAGATCCGTCGCCTGATGACCGATCGGCCCCACACCTTCACCGTCCGCTCGTCCGACGACCGCACACTGGCCGCGGCGCTGATGAACGAGCCTTCGACAGCCGGTGTGTCGCTCGACGACGGGCTGATCACCGTCCGCACCGACGACTTTGGAGCGTTCAGCCGGGCCGTGGCGGGGGTGGCGCGCCGGTCGAATATCCGCCTGCACGAGCTGCTGCCCACCGACGAGTCGCTGGAATCGGTCTTCAGCTACCTGGTGCGCCAGTGAGGGCCGACGGATGAACGGTGTGATCGCCGGCATCACCATGCGGCAGCTGCTCAGCCGGCGGCGGACGATCCTCCTGTTGCTGCTGGGCTCGGTGATGCTGCTGGTGGCACTGGCCCTGCGCTTCGGGGCGGAGGACGCCAACCTGGCGCGCTACACATCGGTCCTGCTGGAGACGTTCGGCATCGCCACCCTGATGCCGCTGGTAGCCCTGCTGTTCGGGACCGCCACCCTTGGGGCCGAGTTGGATGAGGGCACCGCCATCTACCTGCTGGCCAAGCCCATCCCGCGCTGGGTGACGCTGATGACCAAGCTGGTCATTGCCTGCGCCTGCTCGATCCTGCTGACCTGCGTGCCGATCTTCCTGGCCGGGCTCATCGCAGGCGGCGACCAGTCCGGGCTGGTGCCGGCCTTCACGGTCGCGGCCGCCATCGGCTCCGTCATCTACTGCGCCATCTTCGTGGCGCTCAGCCTGATCACCGGTCGCGCGCTGGTCTTCGGCCTGGGCTACGTACTCATCTGGGAAGGTGTGCTGGCCGGGCTGTTCGCGGGCACCCAGACCTTCAGCGTGCGGCAGCAGACGCTGGCGATCGCCGACGCCCTGACCGATGCGCCCCTGGCCGTCTTCAGCGCGCCCCTGAAGGTGGAAACCGCGCTGGTGGTGGGCGGCCTGGTGCTGCTTGTCAGCGTGGTGATCGGCATTCGGCGGCTGGCGCGGATCGAGATTGCGGGCAGCGAGGCCTCCTAGGCGGATGGGTGCTGAGGACTGGGCTTCGCTGGGGCCGCCGTGGGCCTACCCGATGGCCGGTCGGGTCGAGGAACGCGTCATCGACAGCGAGGCGCTCACCGGCAATCCGTTGGGGGACCCGCATGTGCGGCCGGTGCTGGTGCAGCTGCCGCCGGCCTACGACGCCGAGCCGGAGCGCCGGTTCCCGACCATCTACGTCCTGCAGGGGCTGTCCAACGCGGTCGACATGTGGCGCAACCGGCGGTCGTGGCAGCGGAACCCGGTGGAGGCCATGGATGCCGCTGCGGCGGACGGGGCGGCTCCGGCGGTAATCGTGTACGTCGATGCCTGGACGCGGCTGGGCGGGTCGCAGTTCGTCGACTCGCCGGGCACCGGCCGCTACGGCACCTACCTGTGGGAGGACGTGGTGCCGTTCGTGGATGGTGCGTATCGGACCGTGCCGGATTCCGCGCACCGCGGCCTGGCCGGCCACTCCAGCGGCGGCTACGGCGCCATGGTCAACGCCATGCTGCGGCCGGACCTGTTCGGTGGATTTGCGTCGCATGCCGGCGACGGCCTCTTCGAGCTGGCCTACGGCCCGGAGATCGGACCCGCCGTCAAGGCGCTGCGCGAGCGCTACGGCGGATCGCTGGACGCGTTCTGGGAGGACTTCTATGCCCGACGCGGTCGCTCGCACGCCGGCGACGGCTCGCTGCTCAACCTTGGCTGCATGGCAGCCTGCTGGTCAGCCGATGCGGATGGGACGGTGCGGCTGCCCTTCGACGTCGAGACCGGCGAACTGATCCCGGAGATCTGGGACCGATGGCTCGCCGCTGACCCGGTCCGCATGGCCCGCACGCGCGGGGAGGCGCTGCGCTCCATGCGCGCCGTCTGGCTGGATGCCGGCCGCAGCGACGAGTACTCGCTCGACCTGGCGACCATCGCGTTCCATCGCGAGGTGCTGGCGGCGGGCGTGCCGGAGGATCGGATCCACTTCGAGCTGTTCGATGGCGGGCACACCAACGCCGGCTGGCGGTATCCACTGGCCCTGGCCTGGCTGGCGGAGCGCCTCGGCGATTAGCTAGGCGACGGCGGTGAGAGCGTCCGGGCGTCCCAGCAGGAACCCCTGCCCGACAGAAACGCCCAGGCGCACCAGGGCGCGGCGCTCCTGCTCCGTCTCGATCCCCTCGGCGATCAGCTCGCAGCCGGACTCCGCGGCGAAGTGCACCATGCCCGCCACCAGCGCCTCGCGGGCCGGGTCGCGGTGGACGTTGCGCACCAGCTGCATGTCGAGCTTGACGATCTGCGGCCGGAGTTCCGCGATGTGCCGCAGCGAGGCAAAGCCCGCCCCGGCGTCGTCGACCGCGATCCGCGCGTAGGGAAGGTGTCGCCGCAGCAGGCGGCGCGCCGCGCCGTAATCCTCGATGGCCATGCGCTCGGTGATCTCCACCACCAGCGGCCGCTGCGGATTGATGGCCAGGGCCGTCAGCTGACGCAGCTCTGGGAGCACGGCCGGCGACAGGTTGATGGACAGCCACGGGCCATGCGGTAGGCGCGCGGCCGCGGCCATGGCCGACGCCACCGCCGCCCGCTCGAGGTCGACCGCGAGCCCCGCGCCCTCCGCCTCGGCGAAGCGCTGCACCGGGGAGCTCCCATCGGTGAATCGGGTCAGTGCCTCGTAGCCGATCACCTCGCGATTCTCCAGCCGCACGACTGGCTGGAAGACGGTCCGCAGCCCACCGGAGACGATCAGCTCGCGCAGCGCATTGATCTGGAGCTCGCCAGACTGCCGGAGCAGCTGCGGCCCCAGCACCGCATTGGCGACCGCGGCGAATTCCAGCAAGGCGGGCAGCCTTCGTCCCATCTCCGGGCCGGATAGCTCCTTGGTGGTGCCGGCCGCGATCAGGCCGTATTGCACGCCGTTGGCCGAGAGCGGCACGTAGACGCCGACCCTCAGCCCAACCTCCAGCCAGGCGCGCTGGTAGTCGTCGACCTCCACATCGGGCCGCCACTCGTCGATCCACGGCCCTCGCGCCGCGGAGGCGCGCAGGTAGCTCGCCCGGGCCGTCGGCAGCGCGCGGCCCACCGCGATCGGCGCACCCGGCGGTGCGTGCATGGCCAGCGGCACGACGGC
>DATEOS010000292.1:0-4006 GCA_035273815.1 Candidatus Limnocylindria bacterium | reverse complement strand
GCGCTGTAATCGCCCCAGCGCTCCACGCCGCCGTCGCCCGGATCAAGGCTGATGTAGCCGGTGAAGCCGTCGGCCGGCCCCACGCCCCAGGCGACCACGTTCGCGGCGCCGGTGCCACCGGCACCGATCCACGAGTACGCGGCACTCGGGTAGATGGCCGGGCTGACGACCGAGTAGCCGACCAGCACGTCACCGGCCGGGTTCGCCGCCACCGCCGGGAATGCGGCGTTCGTGTTCCGGAGGGCCACGTAGCCCTGTGCCGACACGGAACCGCCCAGCGTGCTGCCGCCGAAGGCCGGCGTCACGCCGAACCAGGCGATGCCGGTCCGGGTCTGGCCGGTCGGCGACTTCATCACTGTGTTCAGCGCACCCCAGATCTGGCCGTTCACGAAGACGGTCTGGTTCATCCGGTCGTCGTTCGAGTTCAGCAGGTTGAGGTGCTCGGACGTCGACGGCACGCCCAGCGCGGCCGGCGCCAGCTTGCTCTTGATCAGCGCCTTGAGCGGCGTGGGGCCGTCGCGCTGTTGCATGGTCGGCGGCGCGCCGTAGACCTGGCTGTCCAGGATCGTGAGCTGCATCGCCACCGTCGGGGTAGCCGAACTCAGGCTCGAGCTGTTGGTAAGGGCCCACAGCGCGATGCGGTTGTCCAGCCCGCCGGTGAACTCCAACGCCGAGAGGAAGTACTCGGTGCCGCCGTGGCCAGTCGCGTAGGCCGCACCCGGCGGCGTGGTTGCCGGCTGGATGCTGTAGGCCTGCCCCTCAGCCAGGGTCGGCTGATGGAACAGCACCACCGTGCCAAGCGAACCGGCCGCCAGCGCCGTCTTGCTCATGGCGTAGACGTTGGCTCCGTTGAAGCCGGCCTCGAAGACCGGGAACTCGTTGGTGGTGACGTAGAACCCGTTGGCGTCCGCGCCGATCAGGGGCTGGTCACCGAAGCACGGGCAGTCGTCGTGGGTCGGCGTGCCGCCGGTCCCGTCATTGGTCGTGTCGATGCTGAACAGATTCCAGGTCCCGGTCGGGTCGCCGGACGTGCTGACCGCAATCATGACGCTGGAGGGGCCGGTGAAGGCACCACTGTCTGGGTCCACGTCCAGTTCCAGGATCGTCACGAACCAGCGGTCGGTGTCGGTGTCGAAGTAGCACTTCGGGTCGCTGGTGAACTCGCCGAACACCAGCGGGTCGGCGCGGATGATCTCCGGCTCCAGGTTGAAGAAGTCGTTGAGCGGCATCGCCGCGGTCAGGTTGGCGCCAGCGGGATTCCTGACCCGGATCACCGTGTTGACCGATTCCACCACGAAACCGTTGCCCACGCACAACGCCTGGTCTGGCGGCTCGAGGCTGAACTGCGTATTGGTGTAGTCACCGGTGCCGCTGAAGCGCTGATCGAAGTGGTTCAGGCCGCCGAAGTGGGTCGTCCCGGTGGCGTCGACGATGGGCTGGACCGCCGGCCGCGGCACGTGGCTCGAGGGCACGCGGGCAGTGCTGATGGGGTTGCGGATGAACTTCTCGCGCTCGCCCTCCTCGGCCCTTTCCTCCGGGTCGGGGCGAACCTCCCCCGTGAGCACCCCTTCATCCTCGCCGCGCGGTGCACGACCGGTGATCCGCGTGGTCCCAACGTGCTGCGCCTTGATGAACGACTTCGTGCCGACGTTGTGGCTTCTCGCCGCCAGCGCGACAGGGGCCATCGCGCCCAGCAGCAGCGCGAACATCGAGAGGGCCACCAGCAGGCGCTGCGCGGTGGAGCTCAGGGATCGTTGAGTAGCGGACATTGACCATCTCCATGACATGCAAGCGTCGGCAATTGGGCCGATTCCCCACTACCAGCCGTGGAAGGCGTTGGGCTCGGTCAGGGATCGCGGAACGATCCTCCGCAGCGTGCGACTGGCGGCCACATGCTGCGCCAACTCCTTAGCAACCGCAACGTCCTTGGAGTGGAGGCTGGCGCGTTCGAGCAACACCCGCCAGGCCTACACTCGACACATGCGCATCGGCTTCAAGACCAGCCAGACCAACGTCGACTGGCCCACCCTGCGGGAGACGTGGGAGCTCGGCGACACGCTGGAGGTCTTTGATTCCGCCTGGATCTTCGACCACTTCGTGGCATTGGGCGAGGATGGCGGCGGCAGCCACGAGGGCATGGTGCTCGCCGGTGCGCTGGCGGTGATCACCAGGCGCCTGCAATTCGGTCACCTGGTGCTGGGTAACACGTATCGCCATCCTGCCCTGGTGGCAAACATGGGCGCCACCCTGGACCACCTGGCGCCAGGCCGCTTCGTGCTGGGTCTGGGCGCCGGCTGGCATGAGGAAGAGCACGCCATGTACGGCATGGAGCTGCCGCCGATCGGCGAGCGCATCACCATGCTCGACGGCGCGGTACGGGTTATCAAGGCGCTCTGGGAGCACCCCGACGGCGTTTCGCTCGACGCCCCGCCTTACAGCCTGGCCGGCGCAGTCTGCGACCCGGCGCCGATCACTCCCGGGGGCCCACCGATCTGGCTGGGCACCCAGGGCCTGAAGCGCGGCCTGCGGATCGTGGCTGAGCGGGCCGACGGGTGGAACCAGACGGGCGACCCATCCACGTTCGTCGCGAAGCGCGACGCGCTCCTGCGTCATTGCGAGGCCGTCGGCCGCGACCCCGCCGAGATCGAGATCAGCGCGCAGTCCTTCCTGCGCGACGGCAACTACGACGCGTGCCTCGAGGTGGCGAGCGACTTCGCGCGCAACGGCGCCGACCACGTGATCCTGCTCATGCCGGCCAGCGACGGCCCCGACGGGCTGCGGCGGCTGGCCGAGCGCGTGGCGGAGCCGCTGCGCGAGCGCTTCGCCTAGCCCCGGCGTGGCCGGCGCGGCCCCGCGGGCATGGCTGCTCAGCATCGGCTCGGAGCTGCTGGCCGGCGAAACGGTCGACAGCAATGCCGCCTTCCTGGGGCGGCGGCTGGTGGGTCTGGGGATTGCCCTCATCGGGGTCCAGCAGCTGCCCGACGAGCGAGAGACCATCGCACGAGCCTTCGCCGACGCGCGCGCCGAGGTGGATCTGGTGCTGGCCACCGGCGGCCTGGGGCCCACCCACGACGACCTCACCCGCGAGGGGCTGGCCGATGCGCTGGACGAGCCATTGACGCCGGATCCCGCATTGGAGGAGCAGCTGCGCGAGCGGTTCGGCCGGATCGGGCGCATGCCACCCTCGAACCTGCGCCAGGCGCTGCGGATCGCCTCGGCCGAGGCACTGGCCAATCCCATCGGCTCGGCGCCTGGCTGGTGGGTCGAACGCGATGGCCGCGTGACCGCGCTGATGCCCGGCGTGCCGTCCGAGATGCGGCGCATGTTCGACGAACAGGTGACGCCGCGGCTGACCGCCCGGTTCGGCGCGATGCCGTTGGCGGTCCGCACGGTCAAGACCTTCGGGATCGGCGAGTCGGCGCTGGCGGAGATGTTGGGCACGCTGCTCGATGAACCGGGCGCCGGGCTGACGGCCGGCATCTACGCGCGGGACGACGGCGGGCATCTGCGCTTCACCGCGCGCGGCGCGGGTGCTGAGCTGGATGCGCCGGTGGCGCGCAGCCGAGAGGTGCTTGGCGAAGCGGTCTGGGGCATGAACGACGACCGCCTGCCCGAAGTTGCCCTGGCAGCCCTGGGCGGAGCCGGCGCGGCCACGGTCGCCTCGTGGGAGGCCGATACCAACGGCGCCCTGCTGACGGCGCTGGCCGGCGCTGAGCCCTCGGACGGCGCCGCGACGTACGTTGGCGGCACGCTCGACGCGGGCGGAGCGACCAGCGCGCCGTTGGCCGATGCGGTGATCCAGCTGTCGCTGCTTCCGGAGGACGGGCATGGGCGCAGTCGCGTCCGCGTGGCGGTCAGCGGCGCCGTCCAGCTGGCACGGGCCGAGCTCCGCATTCATGGCAGCGGTGACCAGCGGATGCGCCGGGCGGCCTTCGCGGCGCTTGACCACGTACGCCGCGGCGCGGGCGGCTAGCCGGGGTCAGTAGGCGTAGTCGTTTCCCGTCGT
>DATEOS010000291.1:0-7100 GCA_035273815.1 Candidatus Limnocylindria bacterium | reverse complement strand
GGCCCGTCCGCGGTGCCGATGAACAGCACCTCGCGCCGCGCCTGGTCGACGTGGCACACCTCGGTCACGACCCAGTCGCCGCCCGTCAGCTGGCGCAGCAGCCGGCCCTCGGGCGCCCGCAGCTCCAGGTGGCGGTAGCCGGTGCGCTCGGTGCTGCGCAGGATGCTGCCGTCGTCGAGCGATCGCGTGTGCAGGTCGACGTTCAGCCATGGCTCCGACTCTTCCGTCCATAGCTCTGTGGCCTGTCCGCCAGGATGAACCCGCAGCCACCGCAGCGAACGCTGGGCGCGCGGCAGGACTGCCACCAGCCAGCTGCCGCGTACCTCCGGAACCACGCGCGCCAGGTAGTCGTCGTCGGCGGCGCCCAGGTCCACGTCCACGACCCGACTCCCGTCGATCGTCGCGATCCGCAGCGTGACGCGCGCGTTCGGCCCGCCGGCGAACGGGTAGCGGTGCTCCTCATGGTGGGGATCGGCAGCTCCCAGATGGGCAATAGGGAAGGTCGGCAGGTGCCGCTCGTCGACGTGGGCAAACGCCAGGTGCCGGCCGTCACGACTCCACCACAGTCCGTCGTATCGATCGAGCTCCTCGGCGGCCACGAATTCCGCCAGGCCGTTGAAGACGCCATCCTCTGCGTCATGGGTCAGGCGGCGAGGCGGCGCGCCACCATCGAGGGCGGTCGCCCACAGGTCGCCGTCGCGCACGAACGCCAGGTGCCGGCCGTCTGGCGCGACAGCGGCGGTCGACACGCCCGCAACGCCCGCCAGTGGCGCCAGCGCGATACTCGAGTTCGGGCCGGAACCGACGAACACTTGCCCGCCGAGTGGCACCGCCAGCGTCGGTTGCGGGGCATGGGTGGCCCACGCGAACTCGGTCACGCCCAGCTCACTGGTGCGGGTGCGCTCACGGCGCAGGTGCTCCTCGTGGCTGAGCGCCGCTTCGTGCTCAGTCCCCGTTTGGGGGCCGAGAATGATGCGTCGCTCGCCGGTGGCCAGGTCGTGCCACCACAACGATCTCACCAGCGAGCCGTCGGTGCTCTGCAGGTAGGTCAGCGCGGCGCCGTCCGGCGTGAAGGCGAGAGCGGCGGGAATGTCGGTGCCGGGCAGCGGCAGCTGCCCGAGACTGGCCAGCGTCAGAGGCGCAGGCATCGGTGCAGCCGCTAGCGCTCCTCGATCTCGATGGTGTCAATGCGGTCGCCGGGATTCGGGTCGCGACCCGGATCGCGCTCACGGATCGAGTTCAGCACCTCCATGCCTTCCACGACACGGCCGAACACCGAATGCCGGTCGTCCAGGTGCGGCGTGTCCCCGTAGGTAATGAAGAACTGGCTGCCGTTGGTGCCGGGGCCCGCGTTCGCCATCGAAAGGACGCCCGCGCCCTTGTGGCGCAGATCGGGATGGAACTCGTCGTCGAACTGGTAGCCCGGCCCGCCGCGCCCGGTGCCGGTGGGATCGCCAGCCTGGGCCATGAAGCCGGGGATCACGCGGTGAAAGGTGGTCCCGTCGTAGAAGCCCGAGCGCGCGAGGGTGACGAAGTTCTCCACGGTGAGCGGCACCTTGTCCGCGTAGAGCTCGGCCACGATCTCGCCCCGCTCCGTCTTGAAGTGGGCGGTGTACGTCTTCGAGGTGTCGAGCGCCCCGCTGGGCGGCATCGGTGAGTCGGCCATCAACAAACTCCCGCTGGTGCGGATCTGGGATGACCGATGCTAGCGGACCCGGGTCAGTGCTGGATGTCGATCACCAGCCGCGACGGACCGGACAGGGTGAGCACCCGCGCGCAGGAGTCGTGACGCAGGCCCAGGTACCAGGCGCTGGTGGCCTCGAAGTCGCCCGATTCGACCAGTTCCGCCAGGACCGGGAAGTCCGGCGTGAAGTCGGTGCGGCCGTCGTACGTGAGCGTCCCATCCTCGGTGACGCGCGTCCCGCCCAGCAGCACCAGGTTCCGGAACACCGTTCCGGCCACGTCCATCTCCATCCCGGCCGGATCGGAAAGGAGGGGTGGCGTGGCCTCCTGGAGGATGTAGGGCGGGACCCCGTCCTCGAACTCGATCACGACACGGTCGTAGCCGTCGTGAGACCCGACGCGCACGTCGGTGATCTGAGCCCGGGGAGCGGTGCCATCACTCTCGATCGGCAGCTCGCAGACGAACGCACCCAGGTCGTCCGTCGCCTCTGCGGTCGGTGACGCGAGCCCGCTAGAGCTCTCCTCCGGTGGCATCGCGCTCGGGGAGGTTGCACCCGACGGGGAGGATGCTCCGCCTCCGAACCGGCTGCACGCGACCAGCGCGATGACCATGAGTGCGGCGACGAGTGCGCTTGGGATGCGTGCGCTGGCATGGCGAGGTTTCACGGATCGGGCTCCTAGCAATGTGATGCCGGATCCGCTCCGGCGCGCCACTCAAACGCTACAGCGATGACTGTTGTTACGCGCCCTCGGCGGCGATCCGTTCCCTGAGGAGCCGCTGCTCGGCCGGATTGTCGGTCAGCCGCAGCGCCTCCCGATCGGCCTCAAGTGCCTCGTCGAAGCGTCCCAGCCGCCGCAGCAGCTCGCCGCGGGCGGCGTGGTAGAGGTGGTAGCCGGCCAATCGTGCGGCCAGCGGCTCGACCTCGGCCAGCGCCAGCCCCGGTCCGCGCAGCTCGGCCAGCGCCAGCGCTCGGTTGAGTGCCACCACCGGGGTCGGCTGGATGGCGTAGAGGCGGTCGTAGAGGGCGACCACCTCCGCCCAATCCGTCTGGTCGTACGAGGGAGCATCGGCGTGGACCGCCACGATCGCCGCCTGCAGCTGGTACGGGCCTGCCCGCCCGATCCGCAGCGCCCGCTCGACGAGCGCTTCCGCCTCGCTGATCGCCTGGCGGTCCCACCGCTCGCGATCCTGATCGGGCAGCAGCACGATGGCGCCGTCGGCGGTGAAGCGCGCCTCGGCGCGCGCGAGGTGCAGCCGCATCAGGGCCAGCAAACCCATCGCCTCCGGCTCGTCCGGCATGAGGCGGACCAGCAGGGAGGTCAGCCACTCGGCGTCGCGCGCCAGATCGCGCCGCTCCGCCGTGTCACCGGCCGAGGCCAGGTATCCCTCGTTGAAGATGAGGTACAGGACCGCCAGCACCTGGTCCAGGCGCGGTGGCAGCTCCGCCAGGTCGGGCACCCGATACGGGATGCCGGCATCGCGGATCTTGCGCTTGGCCCGCACCAGGCGCTGCGCAATCGTCGCCTCGGGCACCAGGAACGCACGCGCCACCGCCGGGGTCTCGAGCCCGCCGATGGTGCGCAGGGTGAGCGCCACTTGCGCCTCGCGGCTAAGCGCCGGGTGGCAGCAGGTGAAGATCAGCCGCAGGCGATCATCGGTCGCCATCGGTCCACCCGTCGCGATTGGAGCATCCATCTGGGTCGCCTCGTGGCCGAGCTGAGCGAGCCGGTCCCGATAGCGCGCCTGGCGGCGCAACCGGTCGACCGCCCGGCGGCGGGCCGCCGTCATCAGCCACGCCCCGGGGTTGTTGGGGATCCCTTCGGCCGGCCAGTGCTCAAGCGCCGACACGGCAGCGTCCTGCACCAGCTCCTCGGCCACGTCCCAGTCGCCGAGGATGCGCACCAACGCCGCGATCAGCCGGGTCCGTTCCTCGCGGAGGACGGCCTCCAGCGACGCGTCGACGCTTGGGCGCTCAGGCAAGGTCCGTCAGCCGGGGTTCACCACAACCGGGCGAATCTCCATGACGTCGGGCGCCGGCCAGCCTGACATGAGCCTGATGGCGGCATCCAGGTCGGGCACGTCGATGACCGCGTAGCCGCCGACCATCTCCTTGCCCTCCACGAACGGCCCGTCGGTCACGCTCGCCGCTCCGTTGCGATCGAGGCGCACCGTCGTCGCCGTCTCGGCCGGCTGCAGCTGATGACCCTCCAGGATCTCGCCGGCGGCGGCGTGCTCGTCCCACCAGGCACCGATGCGCTGGTAGAGCGCTCGCTGCTCGTCCTCGCTCAGGTGGTCCCAGCCATCGGCCTGGCTGCCGATCAGCACCATGTACTTCATCGACCGTTCCTCTGACTTCGTGGCGTGGCCGTTCGGTCCCGCTCATTGTGACGACGATCCGTGCTCGGCGAAATCGACTGCCGCCATCCCCGACCGGTCTCGGCGACAATGAGGCATGCCCACCAGCCACGGCCGCTCGTCCACCATGTCCGTGGCCCTGGCACTGGGCACGGTCTACCTCGTCTGGGGCTCGACCTACCTCGCCATCGCATACGTGGTTGAGACGCTGCCGCCGATCATGGCCGGGGGGATTCGCTTCACCATCGCCGGCAGCCTGCTGCTCGCCTTCATCCTGGCGCAGGCCCGGTGGCGCCGGCGTCGCGCACCGGGGTCGCGCCTCATACGACCACGCCTCATCGAGTGGCGCACCGCGGCGATCGTCGGCACCTTTCTGCTGCTCGGTGGCAACGGCCTCGTATCGGTGGCCGAGCTGCGCATCCCGTCGTACATCGCCGCCGTGATCATCGCCACCGTCCCGATCTGGATGAGCCTTGGCGAGGCCGTGCTCACCCGCCGCATGCCGAGCTGGCTGGCGATCGGCGGCCTGGTGGTCGGGCTGGTGGGCGTCGCGATCCTGCTGCTGCCAACGCAGGGGATCGACGCCCTCGACCCGATCGGGATTGCGATCGTCGTCTGCAGCGCGCTGTCGTGGACAGCCGGCTCGCTGTACGCGCGCCGCGCGCCGCTGCCGGCCAACCAGCTGATGGGATCGGGCATGGAGCAGCTGGTCGGCGGAGGCGTGATGCTGGGGGTTGCGGTGCTGCTGGGCGAGTACGCGTCGGTAGAGCCCGGATCGATCTCGACCGCCTCGCTGCTTGCACTGGGCTACCTGATCGTGTTCGGCTCGCTGATCGCCTTCACCGCGTACGTCTGGCTGCTCGAGCATGCGCCAATCAGCACCGTCGCCACCTACGCGTACGTCAATCCGGTGGTCGCCGTCTTCCTGGGCCTCCTCTTCCGCGACGAGCCGCTGACGCCGCGGACGCTGCTGGCAGCGGCGCTGATCATCGGTGCGGTGGTGGCGATGGTCAGCGGACGGCCGCGTGAAGCCGATGAGGCTGGGCCCGGCCCGGAGGTGGCCTCACTGGAACCGGCCGACGACGCGGCATGACGCCGATCACGGTCAGCTGCCAGCCTGAAGGCGCGGGCTTTATCTGCGCGGTGACCGTTGGCGACGACCCCGCTGCGACCCACCACCAGGTTGACGTCGAGGCCGCCGACCTGGAGCGGCTGCATCCCGGCGCCGCGGATCCGGAGGCGCTGGTCCGCGCCGCCTTCGACTTCCTGCTGAAGCGCGAGCCACGGGAATCGATCCTGCGCCGCTTCGACCTTCCGGTGATCGGACGCTACTTTCCCGGATGGGAGCTCGAGGTCGCGAGACGCCTTTCCGCCGACTGAGGGCGCCTCCTAGCGGCTGGAGTCGATCTCCGAATACTTGAAGATCCGCTGCAACACGTAGCGACCGTCGCCCTGCGGATCGGTCAGGCTGGCCCGCGCGTAGAGGTGCATCACGTACGGGCGCATCCGAACGTTGACCAGCGTCTTGCCGTTGAAGGACATGTCCAGGATGACGCCCTCCTGTACCTCCTGCCACCAGTTCTGCCCGAACATGTAGTTGCCAGGGCTGGCCAGCACTACGCTGGGGCCGCCCTCGCGCTGGCGCAGCAGCATCGGTCCCGCGACATGGGTGCCGGCGCCGATGACGTGGTCGCATCCGGCACGGTCGAACCAGCCGAGCTGCTGACGTTGGACCGGCCACAGGTCATCGTGGTACTCGGCTCCACCCCACCACTGCGGATCGCAGATGACGAGGTCCGCGCCACCGTCACGTGCGCGGCGGACGGCCCGGTTGACGTTGGGGCGGGTGATCCATGGCACGCCGGGCGTGACCGCATCGGCCCGCGCCACGCCGCTGACGTCGTTCCAGGCGACCAGCGCGACCTTCAGGCCGGCCACCTCCAGGAAGGCCGGAGCCAGGGCCTGGTGCAGGTTCATGCCCAGCCCCGTGCGTGGGAGGTGATGCTTGTCCAGGATGCGCAGGGTGGACTCGATGCCGGCCACGCCCCGGTCGCTCATGTGGTTGGCCGCGAGGTACACGGCATCGAGGCCGAGCTTGCGCTTCCACTGGACGACCACCGCCTCCGGGACGCTGAAGACCAGGGAGCCGCTGTAGTTCGCTCCCCAGGTGGCGTCCGCCTCGATCGGGCACTCGTGGTCGGCGATGGCCAGGTCGGAGCGCTTCAGGATGGCGGGCGTGGCGCCATCGTTACCGGTCTCGGCCGTGGAGATCGGGTAATACGGACCGCCGTCGGGCGGGTCGACCACGGCGCCGCCGGAGATCGCCGTACCGCCGTTGAAGGCCCAGTCCCATCCCTTGCCCAGGTCGACTGCCTGCTCGGCGACGATCGGACTCGAGCACAGGCTTCCGATGGAGGTCAGGTTCCAGACCTGGGACGGATCGTAGGCGAACCAGGCCGGGTCAAGAAGGGCGGAGCCCTCGCCGGAAGGCGTGCCGATCACCGGGTAGTCAAGGGCGCGGGAGGGGCGGTCCCCGAAGAGGTCAGGTCCGAAGAGGCCGAACGGCCCGTCGCCGGCGATCGAGAGCACTTTGGTGGCCGGCTCGACCAGGCCGGCGGGCAGCAGGGCGATACGGTTCTGGTGCGTTTCCAGCCATGGGCCGATGCGGTCGGCAGCGCGGCACGCGGCCGGCGCCGTCAGCTGCGGCTGCTGCACCGCCACACCGCAGGGGAGCACCAGCTTGCGGCTCGTGGCCAGCGCGGCCAGCTCGTCCAGCCCGATGCTGGCCTTCAGGTTGGTGATGCCGGTGACCACCGCAAGCGGGAACTCGGCGGGCAGTGCGGGCGTCGGGCTGGCCGCGTCGGTCGGCGATGGCGCGCCGGAGGCGGACTGGCCGGGCGATTCGCCAGTGGATGGCGCCGATGCGCTGGGGGACGGCACAAGACTTGGATTGAGGTTCAGACAGCCGGTGAGCAGCACCAGCAGGGCGACGAGGAAAGCGCCTCGTCTCGCGGCAGGGAAGTGCACAGCGCTATCGTAGGTGGCCCGAGGCGTGGATGGT
>DATEOS010000290.1:0-2086 GCA_035273815.1 Candidatus Limnocylindria bacterium | reverse complement strand
ATGCCGGCAAGGTGCTTCGGCAATGATCATCAACTGCTCTGCCGAGATTGTCGCGGCCAGAATGTCACGAGATGTCGATCGAGGAGTGATACGGCGTGAGTGAGCCACTCGTCTGGCTGACCTTTTTCGTGTTGGCGGCATTCGTCGGCGTGGAGGTGATCTCGAAGGTCTCCTCTATCCTGCACACCCCGCTGATGTCTGGTGCGAACGCGATCCATGGCGTGATCTTGGTGGGAGCCATGCTGGTTGCCGGCACGGCCGACTCGACCGGCGAACTGATCATGGCCCTGGTGGCCGTGGTCCTGGCGTCGATCAACATGGTCGGTGGTTTCGTGGTCACCGACCGGATGCTGATCATGTTCTCGCACCGTCGTCGGGCGGTCGAGGGGGCCAAACGACCGGAGCTGGAACGGTGATCCCAGTCTGGGCGCAGCTGGCCTACCTGCTGGCGGCAGTCTGCTTCATCGTGGCGCTGAAGGGACTGTCCTCGCCCAGGACAGCCCGGCGGGGAAACCTGATCGGCGCCGCCGGAGCGCTCATCGCGTGCGTCACCGTGGTCGCCAGCTCCGAATTCGATCACCTGTTGGCCATTCTGGCTGCTGTCGCCGTCGGGGCCGCCGCCGGCACCATCGGGGCCTATCGGGTCCAGATGACCCAGATGCCGCAGATGGTCGCGCTGTTCAACGGCGTGGGCGGTGGCGCCGCGGCCATCGTCGCCCTGCTGGAGCTCAGCAAGCTGCCAGATCAGCCGGGTGGCGGAGGGATCGTGGAGCTCATCGCCGCGGCCTTCACGATCCTGGTCGGCTCGGTCAGCCTCGCCGGCTCGATCATCACGTTCTTGAAGCTTCAGGAACTGATGACGACCCGGCCGATCACCTTCGGTGGCTATCCGATCCTGTACGGTCTTGGGCTGCTCGCGGCGGTCGGTTTCGGTGTTGTCATCGTTCTCTCCCCGTCGATCCTGCTGGGCGTCGGGCTCGCCGCCGTCGGCGCCGGCCTCGGTGTCTTGCTGGTGCTGCCGGTCGGCGGCGCCGACGTACCGATCGTCATCTCGCTGCTCAACGCGTTCACGGGCCTGACCGTCGCCGCCAGCGGCTACCTGCTGCAGAACACGCTGCTGCTGGTGGCCGGCACCCTGGTCGGGGCGGCGGGCACGCTGCTCACCTTGCTGATGGCGAACGCGATGGGCCGGTCAGTGTTCAGCACTCTCTTCGGGGCGCTGCGCGGTGCTTCCAGCCTGGGATCCACCACGGTCAGCAACCGGCCGGTGCGCTCCACCACGCCGGCCGACGCGGCCATCCTGCTGGCCTACGCCGACCGGGTGATCATCGTTCCCGGCTACGGCCTAGCGGTGGCGCAGGCCCAGCACACCCTGCGGCAGCTGGTCGACGTCTTGCTCGATCGCGGGACGAAGGTCGACTACGCGATCCATCCCGTGGCCGGCAGGATGCCGGGCCACATGAATGTGCTGCTGGCCGAGGCTCAGGTGCCGTACGAGCAGCTCAAGGAGATGGACGAGATCGACCCGGATTTCAAGCAGGCCGACGTCGTGTTGGTCGTCGGCGCCAACGACGTGGTCAATCCAGCCGCAGAAACCACGCCCGGGGCGCCGATCTACGGGATGCCGATCCTGCACGCCAACCAGGCTCGGCAGGTAATCTTCCTCAAGCGTTCGATGCGGCCAGGCTTCGCCGGTATCGAGAACGAGCTGCTCTACGAGCCGACCACCACGTTGCTCTTCGGCGACGCGAAGGACACCATGTCGAAGCTGCTGACCGAGGTCAAGGCTGTGTAGCGAGCCAGTCAGCGAACCGGCGACCGCCGGTCACGACGTCGGCGCCGGGAAGGTTGGTCCGAGCGGCGAACGAGGTCAGCATGCCGCCCACGGCCGGCAGGTTGATGAGCCGCGGAATCCGCCGGCCGCGGTGCTGGCACACCAGCCTTATGGCCTCCGGCACGGTGATGACTTCCGGCCCGGCCAGGTCGGTGGCGCGCCGGTAGCCCTCCGGAACCGGGCCGAGCACGATCTCGGCCAGCTGCTGGGCGACCCAGCGGCGATCGGCCGGTTGTGATGCCGCATTCGGCG
>DATEOS010000289.1:0-6546 GCA_035273815.1 Candidatus Limnocylindria bacterium | reverse complement strand
CGGGCAACGGCCCGCTTGTTGACGGTGTATTCAGCCACGCCCCGTGATGCTTGCACGTGATCGGCCAACTGAGGCACGGTCATAATCGGACGCCGCCCACCAATCATCTGGCAGCGGAGGCACTCAGCCGATGGCCGGCGTGCAGATCAAGAGCTTCGACCAGCCCGACGAGGTCTACGAGTTCGCGGACGGCCGGAGCCGCGGCGAATTCGTGACCGTCGACGATGTCATGGTGGTGCGTTCCCGCCTGGCACCAGGCTGGAGCTGGGATGAGTACGTCAAGCCGGACACGGATGGCTGGACGAGCTGCCCGGAAACGCACCAGGAGTACGTCATCGCCGGGCGCATCCGGTACCTGATGGAGGACGGCAGCGAGACCGTTGCCGGCCCCGGCTGCTACGTCGCGATCCCCCCGGGCCATCGGGCCTGGGTCGAGGGCGATGAGGAGTGCGTCCTCCTCGACTGGTGAGGCAGGGCCTCAGTTCAGACGATCGAGGGTGAATACCGGGATGACGCGGGTGGTGTTCTTCGGGTAATCCCTGAATTCGGGCCGCTCCTCGGCGTGCTGCGCGTACAGGCGATCGCGCTCGGCGCCGGTCGCCTCGGTGGCGCGGGCCTCGAACTTCTCGCCGCCGGCCTCGACCGTGACGACCGGGTTGGCGACAAGGTTGTGGTACCACTGCGGGTTGGTTGGTGCGCCGCCCATGGTGGCGGCGATCACGTACTTGTCACCCTCACGGGTGTAGGTGACGATCGCTTCGCGCGGCTCACCTGACTTGGCTCCGGTGCTGGTCAGGATCATCAGCGGCCGGCCGGCCATCGGGCCGTCCTGCACGACGCCCTTGTTGGCGCGCAGCTCGGCCTTCGTGTTGCGGGTAAATGCCTCGTAGTCCATCGGCCAATTGTTGCACACGCAACCACTTTTGGCCGATGCCTAGTCGTCGCCCTCCGCCCGATGCGTTGCGGCCAAGGCTCGCAGGTCCGACAGGTCCAGGCCATCCGGCGAGGTCTCGGCAACACGCGCCTTGGTCGCCGCCCAGAGCGTGGCGGTGCGCAGCCCGCGCTCCAGGGCGCTCCTTTCGCCGACCACGGCACCTGGCCCGATCTCGCCGACCTTCACCCCGTCGACCTCGACCACGAACATGCCGTCGAGGACGAGGTAGACCTCGGAGCCCGGCTTGCCCTGCTCCACCAGGGAGTCGCCCTCCTTGAGGCTCCGGATCTTCGGCTTCTTGCCGCCCTGCATGATCGAGGTTGAGAGCTGGCGCTCCAGTGCCGAGCCGACGGCGGTGACCACCGCGTCGGAGTCCGTGTCGCCCCACGGCGTGTGGTCGCCGTAGGACTCGTTGAACCACTTGCGGAAGTCGATAGTCGCCGACTTTTCGATCAGCTTGCCGTCGTGGTCGTAGAACCAGTGGCGCGGGAACGGGCTGGCGCCGACCACCTCGTGGCTCGCGGAGCCATCGGCGTTGATGGTCAGGGCCAGCGTGGTCCAGGCAATTGACGGCCACAGCTGGGCGAACGGCTTGTGGGGCACGGGCCGCGGCGTCGGCAGGCCCATTCGACCACCGACCGTCTGGACGAAGCGAACCGACGTCGGGCCCACGTCGGGCTGGGCCTGGATGTCGGGCAGGTGAACCGCCGGAAAGCGGACGGCGGCCGGCCCGAGCTTGACGGTGGTCGAGCCGATGTGCCCACCGCCCAGGTACCCGTAGTCGATGATGGCGCCGTTGCCGTCCACCTCGATGAAGGCCCGCAGCTCGTTGGCCTCCCGGAAGCGGTCTTCGCGGCGCAGCGCCTCGAGGTCGGGGATCTCGTCGGGCGGGGGCGGGTCGTAGTGAGTGATGCCGAACTGGAAGGGGATCTTGGATGGCCCTTCGATCGCCTCGGACGGGATCCACGAGATGGACGTGATGGACGATTCGATGCGCACGGCCAAATTCTATGGGCTGCGTCGAGAGAGCGATAGGCAATGAGCGGTGGCGGCGCGTAGGATCATGCCAATGGTTATTCCATTGGCCGAGGCGCTGAAGCAGGAAGAGGAGCTCTGGGGGCGCCTGCATGCCGTGCTGCTCCGCATGACTCCGGAGATCGCGGACGAACCCGGCTACTTCCAGGAGGGATGGACCGCCAAGGACGCGGTGGCGCACATCGGCACCTGGATGGCGTATGGGGCGGCGATGCTGCGGCGGATCGCGGCCGGCACATATCGAGAGTCAGAGATCGACGTGGATGCCGAGAACGCCCGCTTCCTGTCCGCCATGCGCGACATCCCGCTGGAGACGGTGCATGTCCAGGCGTCCGCGGCGCGGTCACAGCTGCTGACGGCCTGGCACGAGCTGAAGGAGCTGACCCCGGCGGCGGAATACTGGCTGCGCAAGGCGGGGCCGGACCACGTGGCCGAGCACCTGCCGCGCCTGGAAGAGTGGGTGGCGGAGCTCGGCGCGGTGGGGAGCGGCGCGCAGAGCCGCTCGCCGAGCGGGAAAGCCGGCTCACCTTGACACCCGGGGTCCGACAACCCATCGTTTGACCCCGCACCCGGCCTCGTGGCCGGGAACGCAGGTGGCTGCGGAAGCCGACTCTCGAGGTTCCCTCGAGCACGCGCGGCCGGTCGCCCTCGGATGTCACGTGCCCGAGCGCGCACCGCAACAGGAGAATCGCAGACCCCATGCAAACCGCCCCCGCGGCCGAGTCCATCGGTCGCCACCTTCGTACCAACCTGAGCGTCGCCGAGCTCTACGAGATCGCGATCCGGGATGACGAGGGGCTCATTGCCGCCGACGGTCCGCTGGTGGTCAGCACCGGGACGCACACCGGACGCTCCCCCCAGGACAAGTTCGTGGTCCGTGAGCCCTCCAGCGAAGCATCGGTCTGGTGGGGCGAGGTGAACCACCCGATCAGCGAGGCCCACTACGACCGGCTGCGGAGCCGGCTTCTCAAGTACGTGGCCGAACGCGACCTGTTCGCACAGGACCTGTTCATCGGCGCCCACCCGGACCACCGCCGCTCCCTGCGGGTCTACACCGAGACGGCATGGGCCAGCATCTTCGCCCGCAACCTGTTCCGCCGCCCCAACGCGGCCGAGCTGGGCGACTTCCGCCCCAACTTCACGATCATCAATGTCCCCTCCTTCCTGGCCGATCCGGAGACGGAGGGCACGCGCTCCACGACCGCCATCCTGCTGCACCTGAAGCGGATGGAGGTGATCATCGTCGGCACCAAGTACGCCGGCGAGATCAAGAAGTCGGCGTTCACGGTCATGAACTACCTCATGCCGGCCGAGGGCGTGCTGCCGATGCACTCGGCGGTCAACGTGGGCACGGAGAACGACTCGGTCATCTTCTTCGGGCTCTCCGGCACGGGCAAGACGACGCTCTCCGCCGATCCGCTGCGCTCCCTGATCGGTGACGACGAGCACGGCTGGGGCAACGACGGCGTCTTCAACTTCGAGGGCGGGTGCTATGCCAAGACCATCCGCCTGTCACCGATGTACGAGCCGGACATCTTCGCCACCACCAAGCGCTTCGGCACCATCCTGGAGAACGTTGACCTCGACCCGCGCACTCGCGCCCTGGACCTGGACAGCGATCGGATCACCGAGAACACGCGCGCTGCCTATCCGCTGCACTTCATCGGCAATGCCTCCGAGTCCGGCATGGCCGGCCATCCGCGCAACGTCGTCTTCCTGACGGCCGATGCATTCGGGGTGCTGCCGCCAATCTCGCGGCTGGATCGCGCGCAGGCCGAGTACCACTTCATCAGCGGCTACACCGCCAAGCTGGCCGGCACCGAGGTCGGCATCAAGGAGCCGAAGGCCACCTTCTCCGCCGGCTTTGGCGCGCCGTTCCTGCCACGCCACCCGCAGGAGTACGCGGCCATGCTCGGCGAGCGGCTCGACCAGTACCAGGTGCCGGTCTGGCTGGTGAATACCGGCTGGACGGGGGGCCCGTACGGCACCGGCGAGCGGATGAACATCAACCACACCCGCTCGATGGTGCGCGCCGCCCTGAACGGCGAGCTTGACGACGTGGGGTTCGTCCGCGACCCGATCTTCGACCTGATGGTCCCCACCAGCTGCCCGGATGTGCCCGCGGAGGTGCTGCAGCCGCGCCAGACCTGGGCCGACCAGGACGCGTACGACCGCCAGGCCACGCAGCTGAAGCGGATGTTCGAGGACAACTACAAGGCGTACGAGGCGGGTGCTTCAGAGGCGGACACGGAGTCCGGCTAGGAGCCGACCAGCCGCTTCAGTCCCTTCGCGCCAAGGCGCTCGGCCAGCAGAGCGGCTCGCTCATTCCCACCGACCGTCTCCGCGCCCCGTAAGAACGTCTTGCGCTCGGCGAGCGTGAGCAGGAGCGGGAGGGGAAGGTCGAGCTCCTCCCAGCCGGCGATCGCGCCCCGGTAGTGCGCCTTGGCGCGGGCTTCGCCCGCGAGCGCCGCCGCGCCGGCCTCGAGGGTGCGCAGCCCGAAGGCTGTCGCACGACCCGAGACCGATTCGGCCCGCAACAGGGCCAACAGGCTGGCGAGGGATCTGGCGTCGCGCGCCCATAGCGCCGATCTGGCGGCGAGCACCAGCGCCGCGTGCCGGTTCAACCCCACGGCCTTTTCGGCTGCCTGCCGCCCCAGGTCGGTGGCCGCCCGATATCGCCCTCCGCTGAACGCCACCCAGGCCTGGGCATACTCGGTCAGGGCGTGGACCTGCGGATCAAGGTCAGCCGGCAGATGGCCCAGCTCCCGCAGCGGACGCCCTGGGCTTGGCGCGCCGCGCAGGCTGCGGAGGATCGTATGTGTGGCCGCGATGTCGATCCGGTGCGCCTGCGACATGGGGGCCGGCTGGAGGTCCTTGATGGTGGCCAGTGCCCAATCCCACTCTCCCGTGTCGATTGCGGCCACCACCGCCACGGAGGCCAGCTGCGTGGCCCAGTCCTGCACCTTCTTCTGGCGAGCGACCTCGTATCCGTCCCGTGCTGCGTCCAATGTCCGCCGTGGGTCGTCGGGGGCAAGCAGCCAGGCGACGTTGTTCCGTGCGCGGAGCTCCTGGCCCAGCATGCCGTTGGCGCTGCAGCGTGCGATCGCCTCGTTCAGGTCGTCGAGGCCAGCGCCCTCCTCGCCCATCTGGACCCGCGCCGCTCCCCGGGTGATCAGCGCATCGGTCGCGACCGCCGGCAGGTCCAGGCGAGTCGCGGAATCCAGCGCGCGCTCCGCCCACTCCGCCGCCTTTGGCATGTCCCCGCGTGTCAGGTGGGCCCGGGCAAGCTGACCGGCGAGCTCCACGCCGGCGGCATCGTCCGACCCGGCGTCACCCAGACCGACCAGCGCCACCTCGACCTCTCCCAGTGCCGCGTCATTACGCTGCGTTACCAGGAACAGGCCGGCCAGCCTGGCGGAGGCCCGCGCTGCGCCGGCGCGGTCGCCGAGCGTGGTTCGCAGCTGCACCAGCGAGCGCAGGTCACGCTCCGCGGCGTCAAAGCTTCCCGCAGCCTGCGCCGCCGCGGCAGCATCTTCCAGGATCGCTGCGCGCTCGCCGTCGTCCACGACCATGATCAGCGCGTCGTTCAGGTGCTCCAGGGCGCGATCCGGTGCGTGCAACGCCCGAGCCCGGCGTGCGGCGCGCACCAGGGCCGGTCGGGCGCGTTCGGCGATGGCGGCGGCCTGGGGATGGGCGGGATCGGCCTGGAAGGCCTTGAGGAGATGGTCGCCCAGCACTTCGACGAGCTCCTCGTCGTTCAGGCTCTCGAGATAGTCCGCTGCGCGCAGGTGCCGGCGCTGGCGCTCGGCCCGGGCAAGGGTCCGGTAGGCCACGTCTCGGACCAGCTGCTCTTGGAAGGCGAGCTGACCAGCCGCTCCCGTGCGCACGTCTCGGTCCCGGGTCAGCATCTCCTGCCGAAGCAGCACCTCGACGGACCGACCGCTGTCCTCCGGATTGACCTCGCCGACCGCCGCCAGCGCGGCCGTTGTGAAACGCCGGCCGAGGACGGCTGCGCTCATCAGGAGCGACCGCTCGACGTCTCCCAAGCCGTCGATACGGGCCGCGATCAACGCGTGGAGCGAGGTGGGGAGCAAGTCGTCGCTCGAAGCCGCACGGCGTCCCGCGTTCCCGCCCTCCAGCATGCGGGCGATCTCGACCGCGTACAGTGGGACGCCGTCCGCACGTCTGGCGACGCGTGCCATCACCGCCTTCGTAAGGCCTGGTGCCAGAACGGCCAGCAGCTGGGTGATGTCGCCGCCGGTCAGCCGGCCCAGGTGCAGGCTCGAGAAGTTGCGGAGGCCGGCTCCCCAGGCGGGACGCTGCTCCAGCAGCTCCGGCCGTGAGAGGGTGACGACCAGCATCGCGCGGTCGTAGGCTGCGCTGACCAGGTACTCCACGAAGTCGAGAAGCGCGGGATCGGCGCGCTGCGCATCCTCGACGACCATGACGACCGGTCTGTGCTCGGCCTGTGCCTCGAACAGCCCGCCCCAGGCCGCGAACAGCTCCTCACGTGCGAAGTCGCCCTCATGGTCCGGATCGATCAGCACCGCCATGCGAGGCGTGAGCCATTCGCGCTA
>DATEOS010000288.1:0-2017 GCA_035273815.1 Candidatus Limnocylindria bacterium | reverse complement strand
TGGTAGTCACGGTGGACATCCCGACGGTCAACCGGCTGGGTGACCTGGCCGAGTTGATCGCCGGCGGACGTGAGGTTCTGGTCATCGACCACCACGCGTCCAACAGCCTGTTCGGCACCGCCAACTTCGTCGACCCGAAGGCCGATTCGACCACCATGCTGGTGGCCGATCTGCTGGACGCCTGGGACAAGCCGATCGAGCTGGCGGTCGCGCACTGCCTGTACGCCGGCCTGACCACCGACACCGGCTCCTTCCGGTGGGCCAGCGCCCGGGCACACCGGCTGGCCGCCCGGCTGCTGGACATCGGGGTGGACAACGCAGAGATCAGCCGCACGCTGATGGACACCCACCCGTTCGCGTGGCTGCCGATGCTGTCGCGTGTGCTGGGTTCGGCCGGGCTGGACGACCGGGCCGCCGACGGCCGTGGACTGGTGTATGCCGTTGTGGCGCACGAGGAGTGGTCCAAGGCGCGCGCGGAAGAAGTCGAAAGCATCGTCGACATCGTGCGGACCACGGCGCAGGCCGAGGTCGCCGCGGTGTTCAAGGAGACCGCGCCGCAACGCTGGTCGGTGTCCATGCGATCCAAGTCGCTGGACATCTCGGCGGTGGCCGCCCGGTTCGGTGGCGGCGGGCACCGCAAGGCGGCCGGTTACACCACATCCGGTCCGGCTGCCGAGGTGGTCGCCGCGCTGCAGGACGCTCTTGGCTGACGAAGCCGTCACCGCTC
Source organism: Candidatus Limnocylindria bacterium (assembly GCA_035273815.1). Classification (GTDB taxonomy): domain Bacteria; phylum Chloroflexota; class Limnocylindria; order QHBO01; family QHBO01; genus DASSCW01. The sequence continues at coordinate 1,290 of DATEOS010000288.1, read as the reverse complement.
GACGCATCGCGGCGCTGGCGCTGCCCGCCCTGGGTGTGCTCGCCGCCGAACCGCTCTACCTGCTCTTCGATCTCGCGGTGGTGGGACGGCTCGGTGCGCTGAGTCTGGCGGGGTTGGCGATCGGCGGTCTGGTGCTGGCGCTGGTCAGCTCGCAACTGACCTTCCTGTCCTACGGGACCACGGCCCGCTCCGCGCGGTTCTACGGCGCCGGGAACCGGGACGCGGCGGTCGCCGAGGGCGTGCAGGCCACCTGGCTGGCGTTGGGACTCGGGCTGACGGTGGTGGTCGCGGTGCAGGCGCTGGCGGTCCCGGTGCTGAACCTGATCGCCGGCGGAGCCCAGATCGCCGACGCGGCGCTGCCCTGGTTGCGGGTGGCCATCTTGGGTGCCCCGGCGATCATGATCTCGATGGCGGGCAACGGCTGGATGCGCGGTGTACAGGACACCGTCCGTCCGCTGCGCTACGTCCTTGTCGGCTTCGGCGTCTCGGCGATCCTGTGTCCGACACTGGTGTTCGGCTGGCTGGGGGCACCGCACCTGGGGCTGACGGGTTCCGCGGTGGCCAACGTCGTCGGCCAGTGGCTGGCGGCGGTGCTGTTCTGCCGGGCGCTGCTCGTCGAACAGGTGGGGCTGCGGGTGCAGCCCGCGGTGCTGCGCGCCCAGCTGGTGATGGGGCGTGACCTCGCCTTGCGGACACTGGCCTTCCAGGCCTGCTTCGTGTCGGCGGGGGCGGTCGCGGCCCGGTTCGGCGCCGCGGCCGTCGCCGCCCACCAGGTGGTGCTGCAACTCTGGAACTTCCTGGCCCTGGTGCTGGACTCGCTGGCCATCGCCGCGCAGTCGCTGGTCGGGGCGGCGCTGGGGGCGGGACATCTCCGGCACGCCAAATCGGTGGCCGTCCGCGTCACCGTCTTCTCCACCGCGGCCGCCGCGGTGTTCGCGCTGCTGTTCGCGCTCGGCGCGCCGGTGCTGCCCGGCCTGTTCACCTCCGACGCCGCGGTGCTCGACGAGATCGCGGTGCCGTGGTGGTTCCTGACCGGGCAGCTGACGGTCGCCGGGATCGTCTTCGCCCTCGACGGCGTGCTGCTCGGCGCCGGGGACGCCACCTTCATGCGCAACGCCACCCTGGCCAGCGCGCTGATCGGTTTCCTGCCGTTGATCTGGCTGTCGCTGGCCTACGGCTGGGGGCTGATCGGCATCTGGTCGGGCCTGTCGCTGTTCATGGTGCTGCGACTGGCATTCGTCGGCTGGCGGGCCTTCTCCGGGCGCTGGCTGGTGGCCGGTGCCGGCTAGG
>DATEOS010000287.1:0-3978 GCA_035273815.1 Candidatus Limnocylindria bacterium | reverse complement strand
CCTGATCATGGGCGCCATCACCCCGAGTGCCGACTGACCGACAGGTCCGCCACAGGCTCTGACCCGATGCCTCCGCGCCGCGCCCCTGCCTGGTTGGTGCTGCTGTTCGGCCTGGCCGCCGCTACCGCGGTGCTGCTGACCGGACCGCTGCTGCTCTTCGTGCCGCCGTTCGTGTCCTTCGAACAGTCGCGCCACGACGTCCCGGCGTTGCTCGGAACCGACCTGGCGACGGTGGACCGCGCCACCACCTCGATGCTCGGCGACCTGCTGCTGGGCGGCGATTTCGGCGTCAGCATCGATGGCGCGCAGCCCGTCCTGGATGAGGCGGAGCGCAGCCACATGCGCGACGTGGGTGCCGTGGTGCGGGGCCTGATCCTGGCCGACGCTCTGGCGCTGGCGATCCTGATCGTGATCGGCCGGAGGTTGCGTGGCGAGCCTTTCCGACGGGGCCGCGCGATGGTTGCCGCGGCGGCGGGCATCGGCACGACGGCCGTGCTGCTGGGGTTCTTCTTCGCCGTCGCCTTCGACACGGCCTTCGCCGCCTTCCACGTCATCTTCTTCGCGGCCGGGACATGGCAGTTCGGTACGGATTCGAACCTGCTGCGCTTCTTCCCGGAGCCGTTCTGGTACGAGATCGCGCTCGTCGCCGGTGTCACCATCCTGATCGGTGCGGTCCTGGTCGCGCTGCTCGGCATCCGCGACATGCGACGGGCCGACTGAGGGGCAGCATCAGCACCCTCGGCTACACTCGAACCATGGGTTGGCGCTCGTTCTCGATCGGAAGCGTGCTGGGGATCCGCATCGCCCTGCACCCGACCTGGCTGGTCATTGCGTTCCTCGTGACGTACGCGCTCGCCGCCGGCGACCTGCCGTCTCGCTTCCCGGGCTGGATCGGCCCCGCATACTTCGTGGTCGGAGCGGCGGTGGCGATGCTGTTCTTCGCATCCGTCCTGGTCCACGAGCTGAGCCACGCGCTGGTGGCCCGTCGCTTCGGCATCCAGGTACGCGACATCACCCTCTTCATCTTCGGCGGCGCCGCCACGCTGGAGGGCGACGCCAAGACGCCGGGGCAGGAGGCGCTGATCGCGGTGGCGGGTCCGGCCAGCAGCCTGGTCCTGGCCCTGGCGCTCATCGCGGCATCGCTGCTGATCGATCAGCCGCACGTCGGTGCGATCACCGGCTGGCTGGGGATCATCAACCTCAGCCTGGCCATCTTCAACATCATTCCGGCCTTCCCCATGGACGGGGGTCGGATCCTGCGCGCCATCCTGTGGCGGCTGCGCGGTGACCAGTTCGCCGCCACCCGCGGGGCGGCCGTGGTCGGGAGGCTGTTCGGCTACCTGCTGATTGCGCTGGGCGTTTGGTGGGCGTTCACCGGCGACTTCTCCGGCCTGTGGCTGGCGCTTATCGGCTGGTTCCTGTCGAACGCCGCCGGCGCCACCGTCCAGCAGCTGGGCATCCAGCGCTCGCTGGCCGGCGTGAAGGTACGCGACGTGATGGACGCCGAGCCGGCATCCGTCTCGCCCAACGAGACGATTGCCGAGCTGGTCGACAGTCGGTTGGTGCGCGGCGACGGGCGCTCGTTCCTGGTGCGCCATGCCGACGGCGGGCTGGCGGGCATCGTCAGCCTGTCGGACGTGCGCCGCGTGGCGCGCGAGGACTGGGCCGGCTCCCGCGTCACCGACATCATGACCCGCTTCGCGGACCTTGCCCGCGTCGGTCCCGACGACGAGCTGGGCAGCGCGCTGGAGCTCCTGCAGGAGCGCCAGGTCAACCAGCTGCCTGTGGTCGAGGCCGATGGCCGCACGGTGGTGGGGCTGCTGACCCGCGCTGGCATCCTGCGCCTGGTCGATACGCGATTGAAGCTCGGCGTCTGAGCAATGCGCTCCGTCGAGGAGGCCCTGGCCGGCATCCTGGCCGTGGGCCGGGCGACGGAGGTGGAGAGCCTGCGGCTGGATGCATGCTTCGGCCGCGCGCCGGCTTCGTTCGACCTTACCGCGGCTCTTGATGTGCCGCCGTTCGACAACTCGTCGATGGACGGCTACGCGCTGCGCGCGGCGGACACGCCCGGCCGGCTGCGGCTGGTTGGTGAGGTGGCAGCCGGCGCGGGAACGCTGCCTGATGTCGTACCGGGAGCCGCCGCACGGATCATGACCGGAGCTCCCATGCCGCCGGGCGCGGATGCGGTAGTGCCGATGGAGGTGGCGGAAGAGGGGAAGGCCGACGTGGTCGTGCCTGCCACCGCGCCAGGCGCATTCGTCCGTCGCAGGGGCCACGACACGCGAGCCGGCGACGCCGTGACCCTGCCGAGGGAGCCGCTCTCCGCCGCCACGCTGGGCCTGCTGGCATCCCTGGGCATGGGCGAGCTGGGCGTGCGACGCCGCCCACGGGTCGCAATCCTGTCGACCGGTGACGAGCTGCAGCCGCCGGGCGCGCGGCTGGCCCCGGGCCAGATCCACGACGCCAATGGAATCGCCCTGGCGGCGGCCGTGACCGAGGCGGGCGGTGAGCCTGTGGTCTTGGAGCGCGTGCCGGACGAACCGGTGCAGATCGAGCAGCAGGTCATGCATGGCGCGGCCGAGGCCGACCTGCTGATCGCCTCCGGCGGCGTGTCGGTCGGGCGCCACGATCACGTGCGCGACCTGATCGAGCGCCTGGGCTCGCTCGACTTCTGGCGGATCCGCATGCAGCCAGGCAAGCCGCTCGCCTTCGGGGTGGTGGCCGACGTGCCGGTGATCGGCCTGCCCGGCAACCCGGTCAGCGCGCTCGTCACCTTCGAGCTGTTCGCGCGACCGCTGATCCGCCGCATGCTCGGCCTGTCAGGCAGCGGGCGAATGACCCTGCCGGCGGTCGCCCACGAACGCATGCCGAAGGACGAGGAGCGCCGAGCCTACCTGCGGGTGCAGCTGGCACGCGGGGCCGACGGACTGGAGGCACGGTTGGCCGGCGGACAGGCATCCTCGCAGCTGCGGCCGATGGCCACCGCCAACGCCCTATTGATCGTGCCGGAAGGGGAGCCGGCCGCCGAAGCGGGGCGGACGTACGATGCGCTCCTGCTGGGAGCCATTGCATGACGACAAGCCATCTTGGCCGCGGCGGGGAGGCGCATATGGTCGACGTGGGCAGCAAGCCCGTGACGGCGCGCCGCGCCGTGGCGGAAGCCACGGTCCGGCTGCAGCCCGACACGCTGGCGACCCTCATCGACGCCGGCGGGCCGAAGGGCGATGCCTTCGGCGTGGCGCGGCTGGCCGGCATCGGCGCGGCCAAGCGGACGGCGGACCTGATCCCACTGTGTCATCCGCTGCCGCTGGACGCCGTGGAGGTGACGGTGTCGCCGGATCGCGAGGCCGGCACGGTAACGATCCGCGCCGAGGTGCGGGTCACCGCGCGGACGGGCGTCGAAATGGAGGCGCTCACCGCCGCCAGCGTTGCGGCGCTGACCCTGTACGACATGGCCAAGGCGCTGCAGCGCGACATCGTCATCGAGCATGTGGCGCTGCTGGAGAAGGAGGGCGGCCGCAGCGGATCATGGTCGGCAGAGTCCACCCCCCGAACCGGCTCCGCCGTCCACGAGGCCGTGGTGGTGACCTGCTCGAACCGCTCCGCGGCGGGCGAGCGGGAGGACACGGCCGGTCCGGCCCTGGTCGAGGCCCTGCGCGCGGCAGGCTGGGACCCGGAGCCGGACGCGCTGGTCGTGCCGGATGACGAGACGGCCATCGCCGAGGCCATCGCGACGCTGGCGGATGCCGGGCATCGGCTCATCCTCACCACCGGAGGCACCGGCCTGAGCCCGACTGACGTCACCCCGGCCGCCACCCTGCGAGTCGCCGACCGGCAGGTGCCGGGCATTGCCGAGATGATGCGCGCCGCCGGGCTGGCGTCCACACCCATGGCCTCGCTGTCCCGCGGCGTGGTGGCGGCGCGTGGCAACACCCTGATCGTGAACCTCCCCGGCTCCCCCAAAGGCGCCGTCGAGTC
>DATEOS010000286.1:0-6515 GCA_035273815.1 Candidatus Limnocylindria bacterium | reverse complement strand
CGCGCGTCTACGAGGACAACACGGGCGCCAAGTCCGCTCTGGAGGCGGGCCAGGTGGACGGCGTCGTGTTCGACCTGGCCACCGCCTTCTACATCGTCAACGTCGAGATGGAGGACGGCGTGGTGGTCGGCCAGCTTCCGTCCGATGAGGAGGACAAAGAGCATTTCAGCTTCGTGCTCGACCTGGACAGCCCGCTCACCGACTGCGTCGACGAGGCGCTCCTGACGATGGGCGAGAACGGAGAGCTGGACTCGATCGCGCAGGAGTGGCTGGCGGACTACCTGGACGCCCCGTTCATCCAGGAATAGCGGGCCGCGAATCGTGAGCGCGGCTTGAGCGGGCCGCAGAACCAGCTGGGCGGCGAGGTCTCGGCGCCGCCGACCGGACCGCCACCATCCCGAGCGGCCGGGCCGGGGGCGACCCGCTACGTGCTCATTGCCGTGATCTCGACGGTGGTCTTCTTTACCGTGATCGCCCTGGTGGTGGTCAATTCCCCGGGTTGGGAGCGGGTCAAGGCGTCGTTCTTCGACTGGGACAACTTCGCTGACTCCGCGCCGAAGATCATCGCCGCCTTCCGCGTGAACGTGGCCATCTTCCTGATTGCAGAGGTCCTGATTCTGCTGTTCGGCCTGCTGCTGGCCGTGCTGCGCAACCTGTCCGGACCGGTTCTCTATCCCGTCCGCCTGCTGGCGACGGTTTACGTCGATGTCTTTCGCGCTCTGCCGGGCATCCTGGTCATCTTCCTGCTCGGTTTCGGCATACCCGGCCTGCGACTGCCCGGGGTTCCGAACGACCCCTTCTTCTGGGGCATCGTGGCGCTGACGCTCATCTACTCGGCGTACGTGTCAGAGGTGTATCGGGCCGGCATCGAGTCGGTCCATCCGTCACAGGCGGCCGCCGCCCGGTCGCTCGGCCTCTCCCAGCTCCAGGCGCTGCGCTACGTGGTGGTGCCGCAGGCGGTGCGGCGGGTCATTCCGCCGCTGCTCAACGACTTCATCGGCCTCCAGAAGGACACCGTGCTGGTCTCCTTCATCGGCGTCGTGGAGATCTTCCGGCAGACCCAGATCCGGCAGCAGGCCACCTTCAACTTCACGCCCTACCTGGTCAGCGCGCTCGTCTTCCTGGCGATCACCATTCCGCTGGCGCGCCTCACCGATTGGCTGGTCGCGCGCGAGCGCGATCGTCGCTACGCCGCGGCAGTCTCCGCGCAGGCATCCTCGGCACGGCGCGGCCGGCTTTTCGGTTTCGGCCGATGACAGGGCCCATGACGGGACCGATGCCGCCACAGGCCAACGCGCAGGCGCTCCGGGTGGAGGGGCTGTGGAAGACCTTCGGCGCGCTACAGGTGCTGCGCGGGATCGATCTGGAGCTGGCCGAGCACGAGATCGTGGCCGTCATCGGTGCATCAGGTTCTGGTAAGTCGACTTTGCTGCGCTGCCTGAACCTGCTGGAGCCGATCGACGCCGGCCGCATCGTCGTTGCCGGTGAGGAGATCACCGCGCCGGGCGTCGACGTGGACCGGCTGCGGCGCCGGATCGGGATCGTGTTCCAGGCCTACAACCTGTTCCCTCACATGACCGTGCTCGACAACATCACGTTGGCCCCACGGAAGGCGATGCAGACGCCACGCGCGGAGGCCGAGGCTGCCGCCACCCGTCTGCTGGAGCGGTTCGGCCTCGCCGACAAGCGGCTGGAGTATCCGGACCGTCTGTCAGGCGGCCAGCAGCAGCGCGTGGCGATCGTGCGCGCGCTGGCCATGCAGCCGTCGCTGCTGCTGCTCGATGAGATCACCTCCGCCCTCGATCCGGAGCTAGTGGCGGAGGTGCTCAACGTCGTGCGCGAGCTGGCGGCATCGGGCATGACCATGATCATTGCGACCCACGAGATGGGCTTCGCCCGCGACATCGCCAGCCGCGTGCTCTTCCTCGATGAAGGACTGGTCCTGGAGGAGGGGCCGCCGGATCAGATGTTCACCGCGCCGCGCGAGCCGCGAACGCGCGCGTTCCTGCAACGGATCATCGAGGCCGGTCGCCTGTAGCTGGGGGCACGGTGGCCCTAGCGGCGCTTGCGCTCGCCGGGCAGGCTCGTCCAGTTGCCGCCACCACCGGACCCGTTGCCAATGGAGGCCCCCGCCGGCGCGCGTCGCGGACGCTGGCGTCGGGGCTGCTGACCGGCGAAGGGCGGTCGTGGGCGATGCGTCGGGCCACGGCCCCGGCCTCCCCCGTTTCCGCCGGCGGTGCGGAGCCGAATCGGCTCGGCGCGAACGGATCGATCCGGCTCGAAGCCGGCCACGGTCTCCGAGGGAATGGGCGCGCCCAGCAGGCGCTCGATGTCGCGGAGCAGCGGCATCTCGTCGATGCACACCAGGGAGATGGCGTCACCCAGCGTTCCGGCACGACCCGTGCGGCCGATGCGGTGGACGTAGTCGGAAGGCACCATTGGCAGCTCGTAATTGACGACGTGCGGGAGCTGCTCGATGTCGAGCCCGCGAGCGGCGACCTCGGTCGCGATCAATAGCGTCACGCGGCCCGCCTTGAAGTCAGCCAGCGCGCGAGTGCGCTGCGGCTGCGACTTGTTGCCGTGGATGGCGGCGGTGGCAATGCCGTCCTGCCACAGCTGCTCCGCCAGCTTGTTGGCGCCGTGCTTGGTGCGGGTGAAGACCAGCGCCTGGTCGACCGCGCGTGTCCGCACCAGGTGGGACAGCAGCTCGCGCTTGCGAGCGCGGTCCACGCGGTAGACGACCTGGCGGACGAGCTCGGTTGGCGTGTTGCGCGGCGTGACCTGCACCGACGCGGGCCGATCCAGCAGACCCTCAGCCAGGCCGCGGATCTCGCGCGAGAAGGTTGCGCTGAAGAGCAGGTTCTGGCGCCGATCCGGCAGCAGGGCCAGGATCGAGCGGATGTCGCGGATGAAGCCCATGTCCAGCATGCGGTCGGCCTCGTCCAGGACGAGGATCTCCACCGAGCTGAGGTCGATGGTGCGCTGGCGGGCGTGGTCCAGCAGGCGGCCGGGCGTGGCGACAACGATCTCTGGGCCGCGACGCAGGGCGGCCACCTGGCCGGGGAAGCCGACGCCGCCGAAGATTGCCGTGGAGCGGGTACGGCCCGCCCCATACACACGGACGCTCTCCTCGACCTGCATCGCCAGCTCCCGGGTGGGAGCCAGGATGAGGGCCCGGATCGGTGCGCGCCCGTGGCGATCACGGCCGCGGGGTGGTGTTGACGCGAGACGCTGCAGCATCGGCAGCACGAAGGCGGCCGTCTTGCCGGTACCGGTTTGAGCGCCGGCCAGAAGGTCGCGCCCGGCCAGCACGAGCGGAATCGCCTCGCGCTGCACGGGAGTCGGGTCGGTGTAGCCCTGCGCCGAGACGGCACGGAGCAGTTCGGGCGCAAGCCCGAGCGCTGAGAAGGACAAGGGAATAGCTCCTGACGAGGCCCTCCCGCCAAGAGCGGGGCCCGGTCAGGGCGGAGGTTAGGTCGGTATCGGGGCGGCCATGAAGCCGCGGCGCGGACCGGAGCGCCAATCGAACACGTTTTCGAAATGGTACACGATCTGCGGGAGTGGCGCAATTGGAGTAGGCTTGGGTGCCCCCATCAGAAGGCCTTCCCCGCATGACCTCAGCCTGCAAACACGGCTTCCCCACCGAGCAATGCGCTTCCTGTCGCCCATGCCCGCACGGCCTGACGGCCGGCGGCTGTGGCCGCTGCCTCACCGCCACCGCCGCTGCCAGCCGACGTCGCGTCGTTCCGGCTCCGGCCGAAGGCACAGCCTCGCATGACCACCTTGGCTATGAGATCTTCTACGTTCCCGAGGTGAGTGGCTGGCACTTCCGCGGACCTGATTCGGCCGCGTCGATCGAGTCGTACCGCTCCGTCTTCCTGGCCCGCAAGGCAATCGACAACCTGCCTGCGCGCAGTTGACCGCCGCATCCCCGGTGGCGGGCACGCGACGGGCTCCGCAGGACGGCACATCGTTGGCCGATGCCCTGGCCCCAGCGGAGCAGACCATCATCACAGTCGATCTTCCGCGACCCCGCGGCCAGGTCTCGCTGCCCGTCTTCTCGCGCAGTGAGTCTCGCTGGAAGGGAGCACTGCCGACCAGCTTCGGCAGCGTGCCGAACAAGGAAGCGCTGGAGCTCGACGGCGCGCCGCTGTATCCGGAGCTGTTGGTGGTACACCTGCTGGAGCGAGCCGGCTGGCATGCCGCTTGGCGCAAGAATTGGGGCGGCACTGCCTACTGGCGTGCGATTCGTGACCCGATCACTCCCCCGCCGCTGCCCCTCGCCATCCTGGAGCAGGTCAGCCGGCAGGCCGGGCACGATACGCCGTGGGACATCATCGCCTGGCGCGGTCGCGAGCTGCGCATGCTCGTCTGCCGGACTGATGAGGGTCAGCGGGTGAGTGCCTACCTGGCCAACTGGCTGGATGCCGCTTTGCGCATGGGCATCCCCCTTGGCTGCTTCGCCATCGTCGAGCTACGCCTGGAGCGCCTCCCCCGCCGCCGTCGATTCTGAGGGTCGGGCGCCGGCGAGGCGGATCCCCAGGGAACCGATGAACGGTCCCAGGACGCCTTCCCGGCGCGAAGGCCAGCGGGACGTGCCACCATCTCCCCAATGATCACCGTGCGGCGCGACAAGGACATCTACGACATCGACGGAGACTGGTTCCGTGCCCGGTGGCACTTCAGCTTCGACCAGTACCGCGACCCGGAGAACGACTCGTTCGGCGCCATGCGCGTCTTCAACGACGACCGCCTCATCCCCGGCGCCGTGTGGCCGCTGCACCCGCATCGCGACGTGGAAGGGCTGACCTACGTGGTCGAGGGCACCTTCGGCCACCAGGACAACGTCGGCGGGCCGTTCGGTCCGCTCCCGGCCGGATCGGTGCAGCGCATGACGCTCGGCTCGGGCGCGCTCCACTCGGAGCTGAACGCCTCCGAGACGGAGCCCATGCGCTTCATCCAGATCTGGATCCTGCCCGACACGGGCGACCTGCCACCGGGTGTCGAGCAGCGAGTCTTTACCAGGGAGGACCGATCTGAGCGACTGCTCAAGGTGATCGGTCCCGAAGGCGGCGACGTGGTGACCGTCCACCAGGACGCATCGGTTCATGTGGCTGCGCTATCGGCGGGAACTGCGGTGGAACATGCCATCGGCCAGGGGCGGGGGGTGTACGCCTACCTGATCGAGGGCGCCGCAACCTTCGGCGGCGAGGCGCTGAAGACCGGGGACGCCGTCAAGGTCACCGATGAGGACCGGGTCAGCATCCATGCAGACCAGCAGAGCGAGCTGATCCTGGTCGACGTGCCGATGGTCTTCGAGCCGGCCGGGATCTGGCGCGGCCGGATCTAGCTCGCATCACGCTGGACCCAAGGGCTACCGCCAGCTGATCGCCACGAGCTCCACCGGCTCCGATAGACCCTTCAGCTCGGCAGTCCGACGACCGCCTTCCGTAAGGGGATGGCGCACTGCGGCCAGCGATGACGCGCTGATCAGGATCTCGCCGCTCTCGGCCGCGGCACCGATACGCGCCGCCTGGTTGACGCCGATTCCCGCGTAGTCCAGGCCGACCCGGTTGGCCTGCGCCTGGTGGATCCCGATGCGCACGGCGGGGGCGAAGGCCTGTGCCTCCCGTTGCTCGGCCAGCCGGTGCTGCATGGCGATCGCGGCGCGGATCGCGTCGTCGGCATCGGCGAAGGCGAAGAAGAAGCCATCACCGGTCGCTTTCACCTCCTCGCCACGATGCTCCGCCGCGGCGGCACGTAACAGGCGGTCGTGGCCGCGGGTCACGGCGTCCCACGCCTCATCGCCCATCGCCTCGGCGAGGCGCGTCGAATCGACGATGTCGGTGAACATGAAGGCGCGCTCGGTGCGGACCGCCTGCGTACCCATTGGCGTGGCAGCCGATCCACCGGCGAACTCGTCCTGGAGCTCGGTCGCGCGCCGAAGGTCGACTGCGGCGCCCAGGCGCTCGAAGGCGTCGCGCGCCGTCCGCAGCTCGACGCGGGCGTCGTCATCGGCGGCCGTGGCGGCATACGCCCGGGCCAACGTCAATCGGGCTCGCGCCGCGTCATACGGCGCATCCACCTCGTTCCACGCCGCGACTGCTTCTCGCATCTCCTTGACCGCCGTGGCGCCGTCGCCCTCGGCCAGCGCCACTCCGCCCAGCGCGGTGCGAGCCTGCGCCTTGGCCGGCACGGTTCCGAAGCGCTCGGCCACCGCTGACAATTCGTCCGCCGCCGTTCGGGCGAGGGCTACGTCCCCGCGCGCCAGCGCGATCTCGACCTGTGCGGGGAGCAGGTGCATCCGGTACGACAGGCTGTCCGACGGCGCCTTCCAGGAAGGTGATCGGCCTGGTTCGCTGAGCGCCACCTCGATCGAGGCGGCCGCCGCGTCCGCCCGCCCCTGGGCCAGCCGCAGCAGGGCCATGGCCGGTTGCGTGTCCTGGTTGGCTGCGTGGGCACCCAGCAGGGCCTCCTCCGCCGCCGGCAGATCGCCACGGCGGAGCCGGATCTCG
>DATEOS010000285.1:0-2021 GCA_035273815.1 Candidatus Limnocylindria bacterium | reverse complement strand
CAGGTCGCGGATCGAGGTGACTCGGCGAGCAGCTCCTCCATCCGGTAGCGGTAGCCCAGGACGGTGCCCGCCGTGGTCGAGAAGCGCGGCAGGGTGCTCGGCGAGGACTCGGGGGTGAGTCCGTCCGCGGCTGCCTCCCCGGTCGATCCCGCGCTGCCGCTCTGCTGCTCAGGATCCGGCGTCGATGTCGCTGGGATGCCGCCGAGGACGTCGGTCGGGCCGGGCGCGGACGGTGGAGCCGATGCCGGTCCTGCCGTTCTGTTCGCGCCGGCGAAGGTCACCATGGGGTCCGCGTTTTCGGTCGGGCCGACTGTCGCTCTACGGTCGGCGGATGCCCTGATGCTAGGCGAGGTGGTCGTCCGGACGACGGTGGAATCGCCGAAGTCGTCGCGATCGTACGCATTCGTCCAGATGGCGGTCGATTCTCCGTCCTCAGATGTTTCCGCAGCCCCTCCTGCCTCACTGGCCTCTTCGGCGACGGCGTTCGTCGGAGCGCCGTCCTCGACCGACGTCGACGGTCCACCGCTCCGGCCACGACGAAGCACCGTGCTGACGATGTCGGTGACCTCACGGATCTTCAGCAGCCGGGCGGCGAGCGCGTACAGCCCGACAGCGGCGACGCCGGCGATCGCCAGCGCGACGGCGCGCAGCAGCTGGCTGTCGGCGTCCAGGACACGCACGATCAACCAGGCGGCCAGCGCGGCCGGCGCCGCAGCGAGCGCGGTCCGGACGATCAGGGCCAGGATGGGTCGCAGAGCCAGAGCGGGCAGCGCCTTCTGCAGCCGCCGGAAGGAGATGCCGACGCCGATCACGTACGCCAGCGAGTAGCCCAGGGCCAGCCCGGCCGCCACCAGCGGGGCCGAGTCCATCGCCACGACCACGCCGACGCCGATGATCACGTTGGCGGCGGAAATGACGACCTGGATGAGGAACGGCGTCCTGGTGTTCTCCAGGGCGTAGAAGGCGCGCAGACAGACGTACTGGAGGGTGAAGGGAACCAGCCCGATGCCCAGGGCCATCAGGGCGTACCCGACGAACTGCCAGTCGTCGGCGCCCTGCCCGAAGCCGAACACCAGCTGGGCGATCGGCAGACCCAGGACCACGAACGCGACCGAGGTCGGCACCAGCACCGACAGCGCCAGCCGCATGGTCCGGGTGGTCTCCTCCGCGACGCCGGTCAGGTCGCCGGCCGCGGCCAGCCGAGAGGCGCTCGGCAGCATGGCGGTGGCCAGCGAGACGGTGATCAGCGAGTGCGGCAGGATCCAGATCGCGTACGCGTACCCGTACGCGGCCAGACCGCCGCCGGGCTCGCGGATGGTCGCCGCGGTGGCCACCTTGTTGATCACCACCAGCGCGAGCTGGGTGACCAGGACGTAGCCCAGCACCCACTTGGCCAGCCGGACGGTGTGACCGAGCCCGGTGCCCTTGAAGTCGAACCGGGGCTGGAACCGGTAGCCCACGGCCCGCAGGTACGGGACCAGCACCGCCGCCTGGACGGCCACCCCCAGGGTGGAGCCGATGCCGAGCAGTGCCTCCTGGCCGGGGGTGAAGGCAGCGGTGGTGTCGGTCTGGCCGAAGACGACCCAGAACATGAGCAGCACGGCGATCGAGACGACGTTGTTGGCGATCGGCGCCCACATCATCGGCCCGAACCGGTCGCGGGAGTTGAGCACCTGGCCGGCCAGCACGAACGCGCCGTAGAAGAACACCTGCGGCATGCAGTAGTAGGCGAGCGCGACCATCGACTGGTACTGCGCGGCGACGATCGGGTCCTTCCAGCCGCCCGCGGAGTAGAGCGAGACGATCCACGGGGCGGCCAGGGTGAGGGCCAGGGTGATCACGAACAGCCCGAGCAAGCCGAGCGTCATGATCCGGTTGGTGTACGCCTCACCGCGGTCGGCGTCGGACCTGACCGCCCTGACGATCTGCGGGACCAGCACCGTGTTGAGCACGCCACCGGCCAGCAGGATGTACATGCTGTTCGGCACCGTGTTGGCCAGCGTGAACATGTCGGCCTGGCG
>DATEOS010000284.1:0-2472 GCA_035273815.1 Candidatus Limnocylindria bacterium | reverse complement strand
GAGGAGCAACGCAACTAGCGGACGCGGTACGCGCAATGTCCAGGCGCCGGCCACCACGCGGCGGATTATCCCATGGGCGAGACGGCGAGTCGGTGAAGGGCGCGTGCGCTTCCTCGGCTCCGAAGGACACTGCGCCCATGGCATCACGCTAGTTCCGACTGACAGGGCCGCCTGACGTGCGATTTGAGAAGTCGATAGACATCGAGGCTCCTCAGCACCGCGTCTGGGAGGTGCTCAGCGACCTCGAGGCCTGGCCGCAGCGCATCGAGACCGTCGACATCGTCGAGCTACTGACGCCGGCGCCGATCACCAGAGGCAGCCGCGTGCGGCTCAAGCAGCCAAAGCTACCCGAGGGCACCTGGGACGTCACGGTTTGGGACGCACCCTCCTACTTCGAGTGGACGCAGAAGACGGGCGGCACGACCAGCATCGCCGGCCACCGCGTCGAGGCGCTGGGAGACGATCGGGCACGTCTCACGTTGACACTCGACATGCGTGGCCTCCTCATCCCGATCATGATGCTTTTCTACAGGGATCTGACCAAGCGCTACATGAACCTCGAAGCCGAAGGCATGAAGCGGGCAGCCGAGACAGCCTAGGCACGGCGTCGTCCCTCGCTAGGGCTTGAACAGCTTCCATTGCCCCTCGGACACGACTTCGACGGTTCCGTCGCTCACTTTGATGGCGGTCTCGTCGTCGATCGCATACGCCGGACCCGCGATGCCGGCCGCCCATTTCTCGGCATCGGCCATGGAGTTGCCCGGCATGCCCTCGGGTGCCAGGTGCGGACAGATCGAGAAGTCGACGATGCCCAGGGTGCGGTCGTCGCCTGTGGGCGGCTCCCACCCGACGAAGTCCTCCCCGATACGCGGGGTCATGACCATGCTCCCCGCGCTCAGCCCCACCCAGGCCGTCTCGGGCAGCGACGGCAGGAGATCCGCCAGCCCGGACTGCCGCATCCAGTGGCATAGGTACAGCGCGTCGCCGCCGCCCACCAGCAGCACGTCCGTCTCTCGGACCCAGGGGACCCAGCGATCCTCGTCGATGCTGGGCAGCGCGGTGAGCTCCAGCACACCCAGGGACTTCCAACCCAGTTCGCACATCGGAGTGCGGGGTTCCTGTCCGCTGATGAAGCGCCAAGCCCCGCCGGGATCGGTCATGGGATGTCCGTATGTCGCTGTGGGGATGCAGAGGGCGTCGGTCTCGGCGATCGGCTTGCCCAGCAGTTCGACGAGCGCGTTCTCGATGCTCGCGTTCTTGATGCCGGCGGACGTGAGAAGCAGCTTCATGGTGCCTTCCAAGCTGAGGCGTACTCCACAATGGTGGCAGCCATGACCGAAGCGCTGCCCGTTCCCAGCGGCCACCACCACACGGCTGCCAGTGCCAGCCGCGGGCGCCTGCTGGCCGTTTTGCTGCTGATCGGCGCTTTCCTGGTCGTCGAAGTGGTCGGCAGCGTCCTCACCAACAGCCTGGCCCTGCTGGCCGACGCCGGCCACATGCTGACCGATGCGGTGGGCGTGGGCCTGGCGCTGCTGGCGATCTGGTTCGGCGCGCGCCCCGCCACCATGGGCAAGTCGTTCGGCTACTACCGGCTCGAGATCCTGGCCGCCGCCGCCAACGCGGTCCTGCTGTTCGGCATGGCCGCCTTCATCCTGTTCGAGGCGCTGCAGCGGCTGCGCACCCCGTCGGAGGTCCTGACCGGTCCGATGCTGGTCATCGCGGCAGTGGGCCTGCTGGTGAACCTGGTGTCGCTTCGACTCTTGCACGCAGGCTCGCAGGAGAGCCTGACCGTCCGAGGCGCCTACCTGGAGGTGCTTGGCGACCTGTTCGGCTCGGTGGCCGTGCTGGTGGCGGGCGTGGTGATCATGGCCACCGGCTGGACCCAGGCGGATCCGATCGCGTCCGTGGCGATCGCGGTCCTCATCCTGCCGCGCGGCTGGCGCCTGCTCAGCGACGCGATCGACGTCCTGCTGCAGGCGACGCCCAAGGGCATCGACATGGCCGAGGTGCGGCAGCACCTGCTACGGGCGGAGAGCGTGGTCGACATCCACGACCTGCACGCCTGGGCCCTGACCTCGGGCATGAACGTCGTCTCGGCGCACGTGGTGATGGCGCCGGACGCCGACCCGGCGGCGGTGCTGGACGAGATCTGCCGCTGCCTGTCTGATGACTTCGACATGGAGCACTCCACCATCCAGCTGGAGACGAGCGACCGCCGCCGCCTGGAGGACACGTGGCATCCCTGAGGAAACTGGCGTCGAAGGGTGAAGTCCGGGACATACAATCGAACGACCACCGTGCAGGAGACTCGCGATGCTGAGCCGGATGGGGGCAGCGGTCGTCGCCGAGGCAGTCGGCACCTTCCTCTTTTTCTTCGTTGGAATCGGCGCCGTCGTGGCCGGAGCGGATCTCGTCGGCGTGGCATTTGCCCACGGCCTGGCGCTCGCTGTGCTGGTCTCCGCGTTGGGTGCG
>DATEOS010000283.1:0-2045 GCA_035273815.1 Candidatus Limnocylindria bacterium | reverse complement strand
CTGGGCGAAGTACGGCATGCAGCCCAGGGCCGTGGCGCCCACGTCGGCACCGTCCGGGTCGATCGGAAGGGCGCGCCAGCCAAGGACTTCCAGGTCCTCCTCGGCGGCGATGGCCTCGATGCGTGCGCAGGCAGCGGACCGGTTGTCCTCGTCCTGCGGCAGGAAGCAGATGCCGGCCGCGTAGGTGTTCAACCCGTCGGCGGTGGGGGCGGGCAGGTCGAAGTCGACGGCAGCGGCGAACAGTTCGACCGGAAGCTGCAGAAGGATCCCGGCACCGTCACCGCTGGTGATCTCGGCGCCGGCCGCGCCGCGGTGCTCCAGGTGCTCCAGGGCGGTGAGGCCGTCCACCACGATGCTGTGCGAGCGACGGCCCAAGATATCGGCGATCATGGCGACACCGCATGAATCCGACTCGTTGTCCGGGTCGTAGAGCCCTTGGGCGTTGGGAAGTGCCGAGAACAGCAAGCGAATCTACCTCCGCAGTCTCCGTACTGATGTGTGGAGGGACTGCACCGGCCCGAAACGCCACTATATCAGCGCGTCCGCGCAGGTATCCAGCAACGCGAACGTGCCGCTAGCCAGACACGAGGGTGGGCACCAGCGGGAACCCCGGCCAGTTGCGCAGCACCGTCCAGGCCACCGCGGCGGCGACGACGGTGACCGACGCGGCCACCGGCATCAAGGGTCGCCCGCGTCGCCACCGCACCAGCAGCCACAACGCCAGCAGCGGCAGACCGACCAGCAGGAACACGTTGTCCATCACGGCGGCGCCCAGATCGCCGTGCAACAGGTCGTGGGTCATCCGCAACCCGCCGCACGCCGGGCAGTCCAGGCCGGTGAGGGCCTTGAACGGGCAGGCCGGGAACAGGAACCCGGGCCGGTGTGGGTCGGCCAGCCCGATGTAGGCCAGCGCACCGGCCAGGGCCACCCCACCGCCGATCAGCGCGGCGCGGCCCGAGGCGGCCTCAGGTGCCATCGCGCAGCGGACGGCCGTGCGGGTCGCGCACCCTGTCGGTGAGGATGAGGACCGCGTCGACGATGCCCCAGATGATCGCGCCGATACCGCAGGTGATCAGCCCGACCAGCAACTGGGCGATGCCCAGGCCGGTGTAGCCGAGGTAGATCCGGCCGACGCCGACCAGCCCGAACATTCCGAGCAACTGGAGCAGACCCGCGATCACCTTGGACTTGTCCGAGAAGGGTTCGCCGGTGATCGGGTGGCGACCGTACGGGGCGAAGGGGTCGGGATAGCCACCGGGATAGGCGGGCGGCGGATACGCGCCGCCGCCCTGCGGCGGCGGGGGCACGTTGGCGCCCGGCTCGAAACCGTAGGGCGGCTGCTCGCTCATGAGTTCAGGATGCCAGAAGGTCGGCGGGAACGCGGTGACTCCAGGTGGACTCCCACCGCTGCGGAAAACAGCGCTGCAGCAGGTCGATCATGATCGGCACCGCCGTGGACGCACCCGGTGAGGCGCCCAGCAGACCGGCGATGCTGCGGTCCGCCGAGACGACCAGCTCGGTCCCCGACCGCAGGACCCCGCGGCCGCCGACATCCGGGGTGACCAGCTGGGCGCGCTGCCCCGCGCCGATCAGCTCCCACTGGGCCGGGTCCGCGTTCGGGTAGTACCGGGTGAGGGCGGCGTGCCTGCGCTTGCGGGTGGCCAGCAGTTGGCCGATCAGATAGCGGATCAGGGCGAGGTTCGACCATGCCGCGGTCGCCAGCACCGTGACGTTGTGCCAGCGCACGGTGGCGAAGAAATCGGTGAGCCGGCCGTGTTTGAGCAGTTTGGTGCTGAAGGTGGCGTACGGGCCGAACATCAGGTGTCCGGTGCCGTCGACGATGCGTTTGTCCAAGTGCGGCACCGACATCGGCGGCGCACCCATCGGAGCCTGTCCGTAGACCTTGGTGTCGTGCCGCGCGACGACCTGCGGGTCCGAGCACCGCAGGAAGGCCGCGCCGACCGGCAGCACCCCGTAGCCGCGCACCTCGGGGAGCTCGGCGCGCTGCAGCAGCCGCAGCGCATTGCCGCCCGCCCCGACGAACA
>DATEOS010000282.1:0-2801 GCA_035273815.1 Candidatus Limnocylindria bacterium | reverse complement strand
CCGGCCACGGTCAACGGCAAGATCTACGCGATGCCGTGCGAGACGGTGCAGCCGATCATCCTGTACTACAACAAGAAGGTCTTCGACAAGGTCGGCGTGCAGCCGCCGCAGTCGTGGAACGACGTCATGGCGCTGGTGCCGAAGTTCAACGCGGCCGGCATCGCGCCGTTCTCGCTGGCCGGCAAGTCCCGCTGGACCAACATGATGTGGCTGGAGTTCCTGCTCGACCGCATCGGCGGCCCCGAGGTCTTCCAGTCCGTCTTCGACGGCAAGGCGAACGCCTGGTCGGACCCGGCGGTCACCGACATGCTCACCAAGATCCAGGACCTGGTGAAGGCGAACGGCTTCAGCAAGGGCTTCTCCTCGGTGGACGCCGGCGCCAACGCCGACCAGGCGCTGCTCTACACCGGCAAGGCCGCCATGATGCTGCACGGCGGCTGGACGTACGGCAGCATGAAGAACGACGGTGGCGACTTCGTCTCCAGCGGCAGCCTGGGCTGGATGAACTTCCCGGCTGTCGAGGGCGGCAAGGGCGACCCGACCAACACGGTCGGCAACCCGGGTCAGTACCTCGCGATCTCGTCGAAGGCCACCGCGGAGCAGAAGGACGTCGCGAAGAAGTTCTTCCAGACCGGTGTGCTGGACGAGGAAGAGACCAAGGCATGGATCAACGAGGGCGGTTCGGTCCCGGTGGTCAAGGGCACCGAGGCCACGCTGGCCGCGTCCCCGGACGCCGCGTTCCTCAAGTTCGTCTACGACACCTCGGTCAACGCCAAGGTCTTCGCCCAGTCCTGGGACCAGGCGCTGAGCCCGACCGCGGCCGAGACGCTGCTGGACAACATCGCCAAGCTGTTCCAGCTGGAGGTCACCCCGCAGCAGTGGATCGCCAACATGAACGGAGTCATCGGTAAATGACGGCTCTTGCTCCGCCCCCGGTCACGGCGGCGGTACGTTCCCCCTCGACCGGCGGGCGGAGCAGGTCCGTCTCCTGGATGGTGTGGCCGGCGCTGGTGATGTTCGTGGCGTTCGGCGTCGTGCCGCTGCTTGGCGTGCTTGCGCTGAGCTTCACCCAGTGGGACGGGATCGGCGAGATCAACCCGGCCGGCCTGGACAGCTGGCGGACGGTGCTGACCGAGCCCGGCCTGCTGCACGCCCTCTGGGTGACGTTCCAGGTGATGGCGCTCTCCTGGCTGTTCCAGACGCCGATCAGTCTGCTGCTCGGCGTCTTCCTGGCCTCGCACAAGCGGTACCGCGGCTTTCTCGCCGTGCTCTTCTTCATCCCCCTGCTGCTCAGCTCCACCGCCATCGCGATCACCTACAGCGCGCTGCTGAACCCGAACTTCGGTCTCGGCGCCGGGCTGGGTGTCGAACTGCTCAACCAGGATTGGCTGGGCCGGGGCAACCTCGCGCTCGGCGTCCTCATCTTCGTGGTGTCCTGGCAGTTCATCCCGTTCCACACGCTGATCTACCAGGGCGGCGTGCGACAGATCCCGGCCTCGATGTACGAGGCCGCCGAGATCGACGGCGCCGGCCGGTGGCGCAAGTTCTGGAGCATCACCCTGCCGCAGCTCAAGTACACGATCATCACGTCGTCGACGCTGATGGTGGTCGGCTCACTGACCTTCTTCGACCTCATCTTCGTGCTCACCGCCGGCGGCCCGGGTGACGCGACGCGGGTGCTCGCGCTGGAGATGTACCAGCTCGGCTTCCAGGCCAACCTGATGGGACCGGCCAGCGCCATCGCGGTGATCCTCGTCCTCGTCGGCCTCGGCCTGGCCCTGCTGCTGCGCCGTGTCGGCGGTGGCAGCGCAAGCGACAGCCAACTGGAAGGTGCCTGATGGCCATCTCGACCCGGCCGGCACCGGCCAGGGCGCGCGGTCCGGAGTCCGCCCACCGCACCCGCGGCGGGCGGCGCGGATCCGCGCTGAAGCGCCTCAACTGGTTCGGCGGCAGCCTGAGCTGGCTCTGGCTGGTCGTGGTGATGCTGCCGATCTACTGGATCGTCATCACCAGCTTCAAGACCCGGGCCAACTACTACGCGCAGAACCCGCTGGCCCCGCCGTCCGATCCCACATTGGACAACTACCGCCTGGTGATCGAGGCCGACTTCGCGCGCTACTTCCTGAACAGCATGATCGTCACGGCCGGCGCGGTGCTGCCGGCGGTGGTGATCTCCTTCATGGCGGCGTACGCGATCGTCCGCGGCAGCGCGGGCAGCCGCTTCCTGCGCTCGGTAAACGGCATGTTCCTGATGGGCCTGGCGATCCCGTTGCAGGCGGTCATCATCCCGATCTACCTGATCATCATCCGGCTGGAGATGTACGACACGCTCGGGGCGATCATCCTGCCGTCCATCGCGTTCGCCATCCCGCTGTCGGTACTCGTGCTGACGAACTTCATCCGGGACGTGCCGAAGGAACTGTTCGAGTCGATGCGGATGGACGGCGCGACCGAGTGGGGCACGATGTGGCGGCTGGCCTTCCCGCTGACCCGGCCGGCCCTGGTCACCGTGGTCATCTACCAGGGCCTCGGCGTGTGGAACGGCTTCATCCTGCCGCTGATCCTGACCCAGAGCCCGGACCAGCGCGTGCTGCCGCTCGCCCTGTGGAGCTTCCAGGGCCAGTACGGCGTGAACGTCCCGGCCGTGCTCGCCTCCGTGGTGCTCACCACGCTGCCCATTCTGATTCTGTACGCGATCGGCCGTCGTCAGCTGCTGAGCGGGCTCACCGCCGGCTTCAGCAAGTGACCGCCGGCGCCGCGCGTATCCCGTTCTCCGATTCCCTGGAGGAGTCCATGGCCAT
>DATEOS010000281.1:0-3081 GCA_035273815.1 Candidatus Limnocylindria bacterium | reverse complement strand
GTCGACCGCGGTCGCGGTCGCGGTCGCCGCCGAGGACGCAGCCGACACCGGGTCGCTGACGAAGGCGCGTGCCACCAGCCACAGGGTGAGCACGGCGAGCAGGAGGCTGTTGACGACGATCCAGGCCGCTGACCGCCGCCGGCTCCGCCGTGCGTGCCTGGTGCGTGCGCGTCTAGACACTGATCAGCACCGCCCCGGCCAGCATCGCCATCCCCAGCAGGTAAGGGATGAGTGTCCGCGGGTTGCGACCCGACCCGCCCCGGTAGGCGTTCGATCGAGTGCCCCACCCCGCGTTGTGTCCCATCCGAACGAAGCCCAGGACCCGGATCGGCATGAGCGCGAACACGTTGATCAGCATGAAGACCGGGAGGTAGACGAGGTCCCGGGGCCGGTGCGAGAAGTGCCGGCCGAACCGGATGGCGAACGACAGCACCGTCATCGACAGGCTGAGGACGACGAGGGCAAGCAGGGCCTCCGCCGGCTGGTCCGGCAGCGGAAGGTTGTCGTACAGGCCGGTCTTCCGGCCGTGCACGAGGGCGACTCCCCACGCGAGGTATGACCCCACGAGGACGAACGGCACCACGATGTCGGCCGTGTAGAACAGCGCCAGGACCGGCGCTTCTCGCAACATCCACGGCAGCATCCGCAGCGTGTTGTATTGCGAACCCCGGGCCCACCGGAACTGCTGCTTCAGCATCTTCCGCAGCGAGGTGGGAGCGTCGGTGTACACGAGCGACGTCGACTGGTACACGGTCTTGTATCCCGCCTTCAACGTGTAGTTCGTGAGCGCCCGGTCGTCGCTCACCTCAAGGAACACGCCGAGAAAGCGCTCGGTGAGAAACCGTTCCATGCAGCCGATGAGGACCTCTCTCCGGAAGGCGATGGTGCGTCCTGGCAGGCAGCCGACCGTCCCCAGCACGCTCATCGCCGGCATCGAGTACTCGTTGCGGACGTTCTCCAGCCAGTCGGCCCAGCGGGTCAGCACGTTGCGAGCCGGTTCCAGGATCCGCTGCCGGGTGGTGACGCCGCCGACGGCCGGATCGACGAACGGCTTGACCAGCTCGCGGAGGGTGCCCGGCGTCCACAGGGTGTCGGAGTCGACCAGCACGGAGATCTCACCACTGGACAGAGCGACGCCGAGGCGGACCGCGTTACGTTTGCCGGCGGTCTCGGTCCACTGCCACTGCACGCCGAGATCGGCGCAGACCTTCTCCAGCACCGGGTTCCGCGGACCGTTGATCACCACGATGACCTCGGTCGGCCGCTGCTCGACGATCCGCCCCAGCACCTGCCGGAACAGGTCGGCGGGCTCGTCGACGACCGGGACGATCACCGACGCGGTGCCGTGCCACGAGTACTGCGTCGGCCAGTAGTGCCTGGCCAGGACCACTCGGATCACCCAGAGCAGCCAGACCATCAGCATGAACAGCGCGAACAGTCGCACCTGGCCGTCGGTGATCCAGGCGTTGGTCTGCAGCAGGAACGCGAGCATCGTCAGTCTCGTTGCCGGGGTCGGCGGCCTCAGCCGGTCGGTTTGGGCAGGAGCAGGGCGACGGTCAGGCCGCGCGGATACCAGACGGAGGACACGTAGTAGCGGTTGCGGAGGGCCGACCCCTTGGCGCCGCCGAGGCCCTGCAGGGGGTCGGTCTGGTGGCCCAGGTGCAGCACCCAGATCCGCTTCGGGTTGCGCAGGCACTTGGCCACGTCGGCGCACTCCACCGGGGTTACCTCGCCCGCCACCCGCGGCGGGACCACCTCCAGGACGTCCGCCGGACGGCGGTCGGCCGGGACGTAGTGCGCCACAAGGTCTCGTCCCACCCGTTCCGAGGTGCGCTCCAGCGTGCTGCCGCTGTCGCGCGAGCTGTACACGATCGCGTCCCCGGGCTTCATCCGGGCCGAGATCAGAGCCGCCGCCTCCCGGGTCGCCTGCGAGTGCCCGTCGGGCTCCCGCACAGCCACCTGGGCAGCGGCGCCGACGGCGGCCAGCACGAGCAGCCCGGCGACGCCGCGGACCAGTCTGGCTCGGCCCAGTGCGGTCCCGGCCAGCAGCGCCAGGGCCGGTGTTGTGAACAGCAGGTATCGGGGCACCCACAGGGCGCTCACCTGGGAGACCGCGAACAAGCCGATCATCGGTACGACGACCCAGGTCGTGTAGAGGACGGCAGGATGGCGGGTGGAGACGGCGAACATGGCCAGGGCCAGCACGATCCCCGCGCCGACCGCGGTGCCGATCAGCGTGGTCGGGAACGCCACAAGACTGTTCCAGGTCGGCGTCACGATCCAGGACACCTGCGCCGTCTGCTGACTGCCGAGGTAGAGCACCGGCAGCGCCGGAAGGATGCTGATGCCCGCCGCGGCCAGCCATCGCCGGAACAGCGACGGGCTCACCGCCAGCACGACAAGCGCGTGCGCGGCGATCAGCAGCAACGCGATGGCGTGCAGCAGCCCGAGCAGGGCGGTGGCCAGCGCGTAGGCGGCCAGCGTCCGGCGCCGCGGCCGGTCGAGCAGGCGCACGAGCATGAGGCTGGACAGAACCGCGGCGCACACGACGAGCGCGTACGGGCGCGCCTCCTGGCCGTACCTGGACGTGGCTGGCAGGACCGCGAACACCAGGCCGGACAGCAGCCCGATGCGTGGAGTGGCGAGCTGCGTGCCGATCCGGGCGGTCAGACCGGCGGCCGCCGCCATCGCGAGCACCGACGGCAGCCGCAGCACGACGTCCGAGTCACCCAGGACGGAGACCCAGACGTGCATGAAGCCGTAGTAGGCGCCGAGCGTGGCGTCCGTATGGTGCAGCACCTGCCAGGCCTGGCCCCACGGGAGGATCGCCATGCCCCAGGTGGCCAGCTCGTCTTCCCACAGCGCCGGCCAGCCGACCCGGACCAGGCCCAGGCCGGCGGCGAGGAGGGTGGGCAGCAGCCAGGCCAGCTGCGCGAGCGCGCGCTGCTCGTGGACCCCGGCCGACTGGTCGACCGCCGGAGCCGACCGGTGGCGGGGGCCGGCGCCGTTCACCGGCGCGTCGAGGTCGGGGCGCGCGGTCGGGGTGAACGGCGGCAGGATCTCCGTGGGTTGGTCGATGCT
>DATEOS010000280.1:0-2736 GCA_035273815.1 Candidatus Limnocylindria bacterium | reverse complement strand
GCCGACGATCTGACGGTCGCCACGGTGGCCCATTTCGCCGGCCGCGAGTTGGTGCTCGACGCGGACCTGGAGAAGCGGATCGCCGAGATCCTGCGCAACCTGATGGCGGCCCGGGGTGGTGCCGCCGACTTCGAGGCGGTGCTGGCCGCCAATCGCAAGCAAGCCATGGTGCCCGCCGGCGCGCAGATCCTGGAACCGGTGGGCACCGCGCCGGGTGTGGTGGTCGAACCGGGCCCGGGCCTGCCGGCGATCGTCGTGCTGCCCGGCCCGCCGCGTGAGCTACAGCCCATGTGGGCGCGGGCGATCGAGACCGCTGCCGTGCAACAGGCGATAGCGGGGCGCACGGTCTACCGCCAGGACACCGTGCGGATGTTCGGGTTGGCCGAATCGGGTCTGGCGGAAACGTTGCGGGAAGCCGAATCTCGCATCGAAGGTTTCGCCGCGTTGGAGATCACCACCTGCCTGCGCCGCGGCGAGTTGGAGATCGTGACGCGCTATGAGCCGCCCGCCGCGGATGCCTACACCGCACTGATCGATCTTCTTCGCGAGCGCTACCCGGCCGAACTGTTCTCCGAGGACGGGGCACTGATCGACGATCAGGTCGCCGCGTTGCTGGCGGGCCGGACGTTCGCCACCGCCGAATCGTGCACCGCCGGCCTGCTCGCGGCCCGGCTCGCCGACCGGGCCGGTTCGTCTGCCTATCTGGCCGGCGGGGTGGTGTCGTATTCCAACGAGGCCAAGGTCGACGTGCTCGGGGTCGACGCCGCACTGATCGCGCAGCACGGTGCGGTATCCGAGCCGGTCGCCCGCGCCATGGCCGAGGGCGCGCTGGCCCGGTTCGGCGCCGACACCGCGGTGGGGATCACCGGGATCGCCGGCCCCGGCGGAGGCTCGGCCGAAAAGCCGGTCGGCACCGTGTGTTTCGGGGTGGCGCTGGCAGGCAGGCCCACCCTGGTCCGCACCGTGCGGCTGCCCGGAGATCGCACCGATGTGCGGGAACGGTCCACGACGGTCGCCATGCACCTGTTGCGCGGCGAACTGCTGGCGCTGCGCTCGGGTTAACTCCCGAACTCGGCGATGACGTCGGAGGCCAGACCTTCGAGGGTCCGGTCGGAGGCGCGATCGTGGGTGAACAGCACCACCTGGCCGAATCCCAGGTCCTGCCACTGCCGCAGGCGCTCGACGATCATCGGTGCGGTGCCGATCAACCCGCCTTCGGCCAGCCCGAAACCCGGCCCACCGAACCGCTTTTCGGCGAATGTGCGGACCTCGGGCAGTGACCGCTCGTCGGGGGCCAACGCCATCACCGCCTCGACCGACATGACGATGGACGCGGGGTCGCGTCCGATGTCGGCGCAGATGGACCGCAGCACAGACAGTTTGTGCGCCAGCTCGCCCAGCGCATAGGTGGGGACATTCCAGACGTCGGCGTAGCGGGCCACCAAGGGCAGGGTGTACTTCTCGCCGACGCCGCCGACCACGATCGGTGGCCGTGGCTGCTGCACGGCGCCGGGCCGGATCGGCATCTCCCGCACCGTGTAGTGCTCACCGTCGAAGTCGACGGTGCCCGTGCCGAAGGCCTGGGTCAGGATCTCCAGCGACTCGCCGAGCCGGGCGGACCGGGTCGCGAACGATCCCCAGTCCAGTCCGGCGCGGCGATGCTCATCCTCGATGGAACCGCTCCCGATGCCCAGTTGCAGCCGCCCCGCGGAGATCTGGTCCAGCGTGGTCGCCATCTTGGCCACCAGCAGCGGATGCCGGAACTGGTTGCACAGCACCATGTGCCCGACCCGCAGTCGCTCGGTCCTGGTCAGTAGCGCGGTGGCCAGCGTCCAGGCCTCCAGCGAGTCGATCTCGGGCATCCCCGGGCCGCAGAGGTGATCGTAGAGCCACAGGGATCCGATTCCGAGTTCCTCGCAGCGCAAGGCACGGTGCAGCACGTCCTGATACGAGAAACCCATCTGCGGGACGTAGACACCGATATCCAGGTCAGCCATGGCCGCGCGGACCGGCCCGATCAGTTCAGCACGGGCGCCAGCCGGCGCCACTGCTCAAGCGGGAGCGCCGACAGGTCGGTGTCGAGAACCTGCACACACACGTGATCGGCCCCGGCTGCCTTGTGTTCGTCCACCCGCGCCAGGATCGCATCCTCGTTGCCCCACACCACGATCGCGTCGAGTAGGCGGTCGCTGACATCGTGCACGTCGTCCTCGGTGAAGCCGATGCGCAGCAGGTTGTTGGCGTAGTTGGGCAGCGCCAGGTAGCTCTGCAGCCACTTGCGGGCGATGGGGCGCGCCGTCTCCGGATCCTCGGAGAGGATGACGGTCTGCTCGGGCAGCACCAGCGACCCGGGGCCGAGTGCGTCACGGGCGATCGCGGTGTGGTCGGGGGTGACGAGATAGGGGTGCACGCCGCGCGAGCGATCCGCGGCCAGCCGCAGCATCTTCGGTCCCAGCGCGGCCAGCACCCGATCCTCGGGGGAGACCGGCTGCTCGGCGTTGTCGAGTCCATCCAGGAATGCCGCGGTGGCGGCCAGTGGCTTGCGGTACGTGCCTGGGTTCTTGGAGTCGATCAATGGCGCGTGGCTCACGCCGATGCCGAGCAGGAAGCGGCGGCCGTGGGTCGCGGTCAACCTGGCGTGCGCGGCCGCGACGTCGGCAGGATCGTGCATCCACAGGTTGAGGATGCCGGTCGCGATCGCGACGGACTTGGTCGCGCTGAGCAGGTTCTCCACCG
>DATEOS010000279.1:0-6867 GCA_035273815.1 Candidatus Limnocylindria bacterium | reverse complement strand
GCTGATGTCCCAGATCTGGCCCTGGCTCATGCAGGCAGCCGCGGCCAGGTGCTTCGGCTCGTAGATGGTGATGTCGTGGCAGCCGGCCGTGTCCTCGTAACCCTCCGACGCCCCCGGCCAGACCTCCCAGACCGGGGTGTCGAACAGGTGCGGCTCGGCGATCACGCTGGCCGAGGCCGGGTCGTCCAGCGGCACCTCGACCACGCTGATATGCCCGTGGGGATTGACGCACCCCGGCGCCAGGTCCGGCTCGATGCTCAGCGCGTAGGAGCTCACGTACAGCAGGAGCCGATCGTGGTCGGGATCCGGCACCAGCGTGTTGGTGTGCGACCCGCAGTCGGTGGCGACGGAAGTGATCAATCGAGGCCGGCGCGCCTCTGAGACGTCGAACACCCGGATCCCTTCCCAGCCTCCCTCGGGCGGAACGAACAGCGGATCAGCCTTCTCGGCGTCCTCCGAGTCGCAGCCGGGCGAGGTCTGCGGCCGATCTACGCTGACGAACACGAGGTCCTCCCAGATCGAGACGTCGCCCTGCGGTCCCCGGCACTCGACGTCGGCAATCAGGCGAGGCGCGGTCGGCTGCGAGATGTCGACGAGCCGGAAGCCGTCGTAGCTGCCCTGGACCAGCGTGTCGCCCCAGAAGGCCATGTCCGAGTTGAAGAAGTCGAACGAGTGCTCGTTCTTCGGCAGGCTGCCGGCCAGCTCCAGCTCGTCCGAATGGCGGTCCGGAAACGGCGTGGCATCCGGCGCCAGCGTCTCATGCGATTCATGCTCCCGTCCGGCGAGCGGCGATGGCGTGGGGCTGGTGCCCAGAAAGGGCGCCCCGCCGCAACCGGCCAGGATGGCCGCCAGCGACAGGCCGATGGCCAGCCGCTGCAGCGGACCGCGCGTTGTGCTCATCCATGCAGAGTAGGCGCCAGCGCGGCCGATCGTTCAGACTCGCTCCGATGCTGGCCCGATTCCACCTCCTGCACGCGGGATACATCCGCGATTCCGGTGGGACGGTGGGCAGCAGCGTGAGCCTGATCGAGGACGACGGCGCAGTCATCGTGGTCGATCCCGGGCTGGCCGCCGGGCCAGACGCCATCCTGGGTCCGCTGGCAGCGCTGGGCCACTCCCCCGAAGACGTTACCCACGTGGTCCTGACCCACCACCATCCGGATCACACGGTGAACGTGGCGCTCTTTCCCCGGGCCGACGTGGTCGACGCGTGGGCGCACTACCGCGGCGACCGGTGGATCGACCACGAGGGCGACGGCCATCGGCTCAGCCCGCACACCCGGCTGATCATGACCCCGGGTCATACGCACCAGGACCTGACCCTCCTGGCCGAGACCGATGACGGGGTGGTGGCCTGCACCCATGCCTGGTGGCGAGCCGACCGGACGCCGGAGGTGGACCCCGGAGCCGATGACCAGGCCGCGCTCGAGGCCAGCCGCCGGCGCATCCTGGAGGTGGCGGACCTGGTGGTTCCGGGCCATGACCAGCCGTTCCGGACCGAGCGGCAGGGCTAGGCCGGCTCGCTTTCCGACCGGAGCATCTCCGCGACCCGTTCCGGCTCGGGTGGTCTGTCCGGCACGCGTCTGGCAACCAGCACGGTAGCGCCGCAGATCACCACCAGCATCAGATCGGCGATGGTGATGGCCGGCGCGAGCCCGCCGAGGCCGGTGGCGCCGAAAGCCACCACGCCGCCCGCCAGTCCGGTCCCGATCGCTACGCCGAGGGTGTTGGCCAGCTGCGCACCCGCGGCCGCGGCGCCCTCCGTGCCGGCATCGGCCGTTTCGATGACAACCAGGGTGGCGGTCGAGTACGCCAGCCCCATCCCCAGCCCCGCGACGGCCCAGCCCAGGGCAGCCACCCAGACCGGCAGCGAGGTGACCGGGATTACCGCCTCGATCCCGATGCCCAGGCCGATGAGGATGGCTCCTCCCACCAGCAGCCCGGTCCGCGTGCCGTGCGCGGCAAACCGGGCGGCCAGCCAGGAGCCGGTGGCCCAGGTCACGGCCGCAGCGGTGAGCGCCAGCCCGCCGACCACGGTGCCGGCGCTGCGGACCGACGAGACGGCCAGTGGCACGAACGCCTCCGCCCCGAGGAAGGTAACGCTGACCATGGCCACCACGGCGACCGCCGCGCCACGCCCAGGGGAGGCGGTCAGGGCGCCGGCCGGCAGCAATCGGCGCAGGGGAGCCAGAGCGAGGGCGACGCCGGCGGCGACCATGACGATCCCCAGCAGCGGGTTGCGGATTGTCAGCGCGCCCAGCACCAGGCCGGTGCCGCCGGCCAGCCGCACCGCGTCGCCCACCGCAGCAGCCGAGCGGGCCGCAGCCGCATCGGGCGCCGGACGCGGAATACGAGACAGCGGGCCGGACAGCAAGAGCGCCGATAGCGGCAGCCACGGCACCAGCGCCAGGAAGGTCCACCGCCACGAGGCCTCATGTGCCACATAGCCGGCGAGCGCCGGCCCGACAAGGCCGGGGATCACCCACGCGCTGGAGATGATGGCGATCATTCGCGGCTGCGCGGCCGTCTCGTAACCGCGCCCGATGATCACGTACACGATCGAGAAGATGGCTCCTGCGCCGAGCCCCTGGATGACGCGACCCGCCACCACCCACTCCATGTCGGCCGCCAGGCCGGACACCAGCAGCCCGGCCGCGAAGAGCAAGGCCCCGACGAGCAGCGGCGCGATGATGCCGCGCCGATCGGCCTCCAGCCCGGCGACGGTGATCCCGATCAGGCTGGCGAGGAAGAACCCGGCGAAGGCCCAGCCGTAGAGCGGCAGTCCGCCGAACTCATCCAGCGTGGCGGGCAGCACCGTTGGCACCGCCAGTCCTTCGAAGGCGGTGACGGTGACCATGAAGACGAGCCCAGCGGTCAGCAGGCGGCTGCCGGGGCTCCAGGCGCCCCTTGTCACGGGCCCGATGCTAGCCGCGCTCCACCATCGGCTTGACCTCGCCGACCCAGCGCTCGAGCGTCTCCACGTCGAAGGGCGCCGCCATCTCGGCGATGAAGGTGTTGAAGCCGACGTCGCGGCGGGCTTGCATCTCGGCGGCGACCTGCTCAGGGGTGCCGACCCAGAAGGTATCGTCGTCCTCCACCTCGGACATCGGCGTCCGGTTGTGCGCCATCTGCGCCTCCCAGACCCGTCGCGCCTCCTCCGCAGTGTCGCGGATGATCGGCTTGCAGCCGGCGGTACGCTCGATCTGCGCCTGGTCGCGGCCCACCGCCTCGCAATGCGCGCGCAGCACTTCGTCCTTGTGGCGCAGCATTTCGGGCGGGCCCATGGCGTTCCACATGTCGGCGTAGCGGGCGACGGACCGCAGCGTCTTCTTCTCGCCGCCCCCGCCGATCATGATCGGAAGGCGTTGCTGGAGCGGGCGCGGAAGCAGGAGCAGGTCGTCGAACCTGTAGTGGCCGTCCGGCTGGCTGGTGACGGTGTCGCCGTCCAGGAGCGTGCGCATGGCGGCCGCGGCCTCGTCCATCCAGTCCAGGCGCTGGCCGAACCCGCTTCCGAAATCGATTCCGTTGGCTTCGTGCTCGGTGCCGAACCAGGCTCCGCCGATGCCCAGGATGGCCCGCCCATCGCTCTGGTGGTCGAGCGTGGTGGCCAGCTTGGCGGTGAGGCCGGGGTTCCGGAAGGTGTTGGCGCCGACCAGCAGGCCAAGCCGCACACGCTGGGTGACCTTGGCCCAGGCGGCCAGGCTCATCCAGCCCTCGAAGATCGGCTGCAGCGGGTCTCCGAAGATGGCGTACAGGTGGTCCCAGGCCCAGAGATGGTCGTAGCCCAGCTGGTCGACCCGGCGCGCGGCGTCCTCGTACGCCGGCCAGTCCGTGGCCTGGTTCCAGAGAAGCACTCCAAGCCGCACATCGGTCACCAATCGGTCCCTTTCATTCGTTCGTCAACGCCTGGCCGGTCATGAAGCCGGCAACCGTTACGACAAGGGAGCGCCGCAGTGGGGCAGCTCCTTCGCCACATGAGTCTGATGGCGCATATCCGGCGCGCGAACGCCAGTTCGTTGGTCCCATCAGTCTCCCACGCCATACCGTGCGGGAGTGGGACATGATGCGATCCGAAGCAATCAGTCGCTCCGTGATTACACTTGACGCATGTTCTTCCGCGACCTGTTCAAGTCCAAGATGCCCGACCCCGCTGAGACGCTTCCTGGCAGGGCGGAGCCGATCCCGACGTCGGAGACGTCCCTCATCAACAACCAGCCGCTGAAAGGCCCCTACCCGGAGGGTTCGGAGATCGCCGACTTCGCCCTGGGCTGCTTCTGGGGCGAGGAGAAGCTCTTCTGGCAGCAGCCCGGGGTGATCGTCACCGCGGTCGGCTACCAGGGTGGCACCACGCCGAACCCCACCTATAAGGAGGTCTGCTCCGGTCAGACGGGGCACGCCGAGTCGGTCCGCGTCGTGTACGACCCCCAGCGGATCAGCTACGAGCAGCTGCTGAAGCTCTTCTGGGAGGCGCACGACCCGACCCAGGGCTATCGCCAGGGCAACGACGTGGGTACCCAGTATCGGTCGGCCATCTTCACCCACTCCGATGCGCAGGCCGCGACTGCGCGGGCATCACGCGACATGTACCAGGCCGAGCTGTCGAAGGCAGGCTACGGGCAGATCACGACCGAGATCACGTCCGCTCCGGAGTTCTACTTCGCCGAGGACTACCACCAGCAGTACCTGGTGAAAAACCCGAACGGTTATTGTCCTGTTCACGCCACGGGCGTGAAGCTTGAAGGACCGATCGTCCACATGGAGCAGGTCTGAGCGAGAGGGGTGAGCGACACTCTTCTCGGAGTCGAGGCCGAGGCTGTTGGCTAGGACTCCACCGTCTCTTCCGCGCCCTGGCCGGCTGGCAGGACCCGGCCCAGGACATCACGCAGCTGGTCGATGGCGAACGGCTTGAGCAGGACCGGCACCCCTAGCCGCTCGAGTTGATCCGCCAGACGCTTCGCTTCCTGAACGGCTCCCGTGCTCAAGACGATGGGCAAGGTTTGGGTCGCTGGATGCCGCCGCAAGGCTTCGATGACGCGCAGGCCGGCCATCGGGTGGGCCTCGGCCTGGAGATCGATCACCACGGCGTCGGCTCCGACTTGGAGCACGCTATCCGGATCGGGCACCATCTCCAGTCGCGGGACCGGCTGATGGCCCAGTTCGATCAGGACCGCCTCGTAGACATCCAGCATGTCTGCGTCGTCATTCACCACCAGCACCACGGCCATGCTGCTCGCTGTTGCATGCCGTATGCCCACCGACGGCGGAAGGGGCCTACTCGGGTTCGAGCTCTTCGCCTAGCCGTGCCAAGGCGTCGATCAGCTCGGCGGCTGCCTTGTCCACCTGGACGCGCAGGACAGAGAGCCTGAGCCGAAGATCGGGATGGCTGGACGCGCCGAACGGATCAGCCGACACCCGCTCGATGACCTCGGCGACGTAGTCGGTGACCTCGCGCTGCGCGATCTGCAGCTCGAGGACGGCCCCCGTAACGCCGTCGATCGGACGTCTCACGCTCGGATTTATGCTCTCCATTCGAGCAAGCGTCAAGGGCCGGCGACGCTAGCCGCTCACCGTCCTCGCGGATTCGATATTCAGCGTCCGTTCGACGCCAGTTCGAATACACGGGTAGGACCGGAAAACCCCTTCAGGACCACGTCGCGACCGCCATCGAAGGCAAACCCTCGCTGGCTGCCCATTTCGCAAACGACATCGGACGTCAGGATCCGCCCGGCATCGGCGGCGTCACAGATCCGGCTGGCCAGGGTGACTGTGGACCCGAATAGGTCATCGTTGTGGTCGACGGGCTCGCCGGCGGCGACCCCGATCCGCACTCGAAGTTCCGGTGTCAGGCCCTCTGACGATCGCGCCGCGAACGCGGCCTGGATCGCCATCGAGCATTGCAGTGCGCCCGCGACCTCGTCGAAGGCAGCCATGATGCCGTCACCCGTGTGCTTGACCTCCCGTCCATTTGCGGCCACGAGCGCCCGGCGGATGATCAGGTCGTGCTCGGTCAGCAGGACCATGAACGCCGACTGCCCGACTGCCTCCAGGATCGATGTCGAACCGCTCAGATCGGTGAACACGATCGTCCGAAACGGGTTGACCGTTTTGGTTTCACCGCCGATCTCGCTCATCCTTCCTAGGAGCCGCAAGACGTTGTTCTCAGAAACGCTGATGATCTCGTTGGGGATGAGTCCATGCGTTGCTCTGTGGACGGCCGTCAGCGAATCACCCGTGGGTGCCCTGGCTAGGCAAAATGCCGCGCCTTGATCGGCATCGAACCAATAGGCGAGGAACTGGACCTCGAACTTGGCACCCATGCCGAGGTCGGCCAGATGCGCCTGAGCGACCTGTTCGGCCGTCACCCCGGGCACGTCATGGCGATCCATGAACAGCGGCATCTGGGTCCTCCTGCGGCAGACCCCATCGTAGCCACGTCCGGCCACGATCGACTGCGGCGCTTGATCTAGCCGCTCGCCACTCCTCGCCGCTCGCGCAATCGGTCTGCCAGCCGCTGCAGCGCCACGTACTCGTATGGCCCGGTGCCGCTGGCGTAGTCATCGAACTCGGGGCGCTGGGCGAGCGTCACCCACAGCTCGCCGAAGCGCCACAGGCCGCTGATCTCCCAGCCGAGCGGCAGCGATGCCGCAGCGGAGGTCCAAGCTTGGGACAGAGCGCCGAGGGGTGCCATCTAGGTCGCCCGATTCTCGCCGACGATGCGCACTAGTGGCGGAAATGGCGCCGTACCGGAGGCCACGACGTCATGGTCAACGGGGGTCAACCTGGACGGTCACCCAAAGGGCTGGCCCCGACGGGCTGGCGGTCTCGAAGACAACGTAGCCGCTTCCGTAGCCTCCTGGCGGTCCCGTG
>DATEOS010000278.1:0-5308 GCA_035273815.1 Candidatus Limnocylindria bacterium | reverse complement strand
TTACTCCTCGTCACCCTCGCGCGGCGCCTGGACCCACCACTCGGCGAACTCGCGGACGCGCTCGTCATCCGCGAAGCGCAGGAGCCAGATGTTGGCGTACGCCTCGGTCCATGGCTCGCCGTCGCCGCGGTCGTAATAGGTCCAACCCTCGACCACCGCGGTGTCGCCCTCGACGGCCAGGATGTCGTGGTCGAACCTCCAGCCGATCTTCGAGTCGCCGCGGCTCTGCCACTTGCCTACCACCTGGTCGCGGCCGACCCATCGGTTCTCGCCGCGAGGCCACGGATACGGCGAGTAGGTCACGTCCTCCGTGAAGAGGGCGGCAATGTCCTCTGCGTCATCGCTCGCCCACGCGGTGCGGTAGGCATCCATCCAGCGCTCGACCCCTGCCCGGTCCATGGCAACCCTCAGTGCTGCGGTGCGACGGATCGTAGAGCGGCACAGCATCACCAGTCAAGCCATACTCGATGGTGACGGACGCCTGGGCGACAGAGTGGATGACGGTCCGTGGTTAGAATCGGCCCATGGCCCAGGAACCACCCTCCACCCTCCGCCACGAGGTGGCCGACG
Source organism: Candidatus Limnocylindria bacterium (assembly GCA_035273815.1). Taxonomy (GTDB): domain Bacteria; phylum Chloroflexota; class Limnocylindria; order QHBO01; family QHBO01; genus DASSCW01. The sequence continues at coordinate 4,738 of DATEOS010000278.1, read as the reverse complement.
GGGTCGCCAGGTTGACCCTCAACCGACCGGGATCGCTCAACGCGTTGAACAGCCAGCTGCGTCGTGAGCTGCTGGCGGCCCTGAAGGCGATCGCGCGCGACGACGCGGTGCGCGCCGTCATCCTGACCGGCGAAGGGCGAGGCTTCTGCTCGGGCGCCGACCTGCGGGGCGGCAGCGGCGAACGCGACTTCCGCGCGGTGCTCGAGCGCGAATATAACCCGCTGATCCGCGCCATCCGCGAGCTGCCAAAGCCCGTCATCGCCGCCGTCAACGGTGTGGCCGCCGGCGCCGGCGTGAGCCTGGCGCTGGCCTGTGACCTCGTCTACGCCGCCGAGGACGCGACCTTCATCCAGGCCTTCATCCGGATCGGGCTGGTCCCGGACTCGGGCTCCACCCGGACGTTGGTCCGGACCCTGGGGCGCCATCGGGCTGCGCAGCTCATCTTCAGCGGCGAGCCGCTGACCGCCGCCGAGGCGCGCGCCGCCGGGCTGGTCAACGTGATGCTGCCCGGCGCCGAGATGATGGACGCGGCCGCGGAGGCGGCAGCCCGCCTGGCCACAGCGCCGACCCGCGCCATCGGCTACGCCAAGCGCCTGATCAACGCCGCGGAGGATGCGATGCTGGCCGAGAGCCTGGCACTTGAAGCCCAGCTCCAGGATCTGGCCGGGCGTACCGAGGACCACGCCGAGGGCGTGGCCGCCTTCGCCGAGAAGCGGGAGCCGCGCTTCGTTGGCCGCTGAGGGCGGCAGCCGGATAACGCGCCTCGCCGTGCTGGGCGCCGGCACCATGGGCGCGGGCATCGTCCAGGTCGCGGCCATGGCGGGTATCGAGGTGCTGTTGCATGACCCGCTGCCGGGCGCCGTCGACAAGGCACGCGGCAGGGTGACCGGCTTCCTGGCCCGGCGCGTCGAGAAGGAAGAGATCTCGGCTGCCGACCGCGACGCGGCGCTGGGGCGTATCCGACCGCAGGCCAGGCTGGAAGATCTGGCCGCCGCAGAGCTGGTAGTGGAGGCAATCCCGGAGGACCTGGAGCTCAAGCGCCAGGCCTTTCGGCTGCTGGACGCCGCCGCTCCGCCCCGGACGCTCCTGGCGACCAACACCAGCAGCCTGTCGGTGGGCCGAATCGCGTCCGTCGCGGCCACGCCCGAGCGCGTGCTGGGCATGCACTTCTTCAACCCGGTGCCCCTCATGGCCCTGGTCGAAGTCATCCCCGGACCCATGACCAGTGCCGCCGCCGTCGAGCGCGGGCAGGCGATCGCCCGTCAGCTGGGCAAGGAACCGGTGGTGGCCGCCGACACGCCCGGATTCATCGTCAATCGCGTCGCGCGGCCGTTCTACCTGGAGGCGATGCGCATCGTCGGCGAAGGGGCCGCCGGCGTGGACGAGGTTGATGCGGCCATGCGGCGCATCGGCTTCCGGATGGGGCCGTTCGAGCTGGTCGATGCCATTGGGCTGGACGTCAACTTCGCCGTCAGCCGGAGCGTCTACGAGCAGGCCTTCTTCGAGCCGCGCTATCGGCCGCACCCGATGCAACGCGCGCTGGTAGACGCCGGTCGCCTGGGTCGCAAGAGCGGGGGCGGCTTCTACGACTATGGACCGGACGGAGCGCGAGCCGCCGTGTGGTCCGGCGTCGTCCAGCGTCCGGAGGGCCCGCGCGTCGACCACCTGGGCGAAGAGCAGATCGGGGCGCGCATCCTCGCCACCATCGTCAACGAGGCCGCCTCCGCCGTGGCCGACGGGGTGGCGACGCCCGCCGCCGTGGACACCGCGATGCGCCTCGGCACGAACTACCCTTCCGGGCCGCTGGAGTGGGGCGAGCGCATCGGCCTGGACCACGTGCTCCACACCCTTGATGCGCTGAATGCCGCGGTGCCGGACGGGCGCTATCGCGTCGTACCGCTGCTTCGGCAGCTGGCGGAGCGCCGCGGCAGCTTCTTCGGCGACGCATGATCGAGGTGCTCCTGCCAGATCGCTATCGGGCGGTCGTCTTCGACATGGACGGCCTGCTGCTGGACACCGAGCTGCTCTGGCACCGGGCCGAAACCGAGCTCTTCACGCGCCATGGCGCCGAGTTCAGCTGGGACGACAAGATGGCGGTCATCGGCTCCAGCTTCAGCTTCACCGCCGACTACTTCGCCGACCGGCTGGGGCTGCCGCGCGAGGATGGGCCTGCGCTGGTCGACGAGATGGTGAGCCTGATGGAGGCGCAATTGCGCGAGCAAGTGGAGAGCCGCCCCGGCGCGGTCGAGCTGGTCGAGCGGCTGCGCGGCCGGACGCGGTTGGGCCTGGCCTCGAACTCGCCGCGCCACCTGGTCGACTCCGCACTCGCCACGGCCCGCATCAACGATGCCTTCGACGCGATCGTCACTTCCGACGACGTGACGGAGTCCAAGCCGGCGCCCGACATCTACCTGCTGGCCTGTGAGCGGTTGGGCGTCCAGCCGGCAGACGCGCTGGCGCTGGAGGACTCTGCCTCCGGCATCGCCGCCGCCAAGGCGGCCGGACTGACCTGCATCGCGGTCCCGCAGTTTGCCGAGACCGATGTCTCAGCCGCCGATCGGGTCATCGACTCGCTGGAGGATCTGCTGGCGGAGACCTAGACTCTCCAGCATGTGCCGATCGATCAAGACGCTGCGCACACTGGACGTGCCGGCCGACGAGGACGAGGTTCGCGCCGCCGCACTGCAGTACGTGCGGAAGGTGAGTGGCTACCGCAAGCCCTCACCCGCCAACGAGGTCGCCTTCAACCGGGCGGTGGACGAGGTGGCCCACGCCTCTCGTCACCTGCTCGACGCGGTGACGGCCACGCACCCGGCGCGCCGGGCGAGCTGACGCTCAGCCGGCGGGAGTCGCCGCCGGGCGGACGTTCTGGTTCGTGCTGAAGACGTTGTCCGGATCGTAGCGTGCCTTGATGCGCGCCAAGCGCTGGTAGGCGGGGCCGTAGGCAGCACGCACGCGCTCGTCGCCCTCGTTGCCGACGAAGTTCACGTAGACCCCGCCGGTCGAGAACGGCGCGAGGGCGTCGAAGGTCTCACGCGTCCAGGCGATGACCTCGTCGTCGAGCGCCGGGTCATCGTCCACACCGTTGATGTTGATGATGTACGGCGCCTCGCGGTGCGGATACGCGGTGGCGTCGTTGGCAACCCCGGCGATGGCCCCGCCCAGCTGCCCCATAAGCGAGTACGACCACGGCTGCGGAGCTCGCAGGTGGTGGTCGACCGCGGCCTCGATGGTCTCGTCGGTCAGCGCGGCCAGGTAGTGCGACTTCCAGTAGTAGCCGTTCCGCGGCGGCACGCTGGCGTCGAACATCGACTGGTGGGTGGTGAAGGGCTTGCGCGCGATGGAGTCATAGAGCGGCGTGCCCAGGGCACGCAGCGGTGCCAGCAGCGCGTCGTCGTCGGCCGGATCGCCGACGAAGCAGACGCCGACGCCCACCATCCGGCGCCCGTGCGTCTCAGCCGGCAGGACAGGCAGCGGCAGGACAGTCCGCAGCGCCACGATGGTGGTGAGGGTGTCAGGCGACGCCGCCGCCCAGTCGCGGTATGTGCGCAGGATCCGTGCACCGTCCTCCATCGGGAAGGCGATCATGCCGGCCAGCACGGCCGGGGGCATCGGAACGGTGGCGAAGTCGAAGCGGGTCACGATGCCGAAATTGCCCCCTCCGCCCCGCAGCGCCCATAGCAGGTCCGCATCGGTCGCCTCGTCCACGTCGACCAGCCGACCATCGGCCAGGAGGACCTCCGCACCGACGAGGCGGTCGCAGGTCAGGCCATGGGCGCGCATGAGCCAACCGATGCCGCCGCCCAGCGTCAGGCCGGCCAGGCCGGTAGTGGTGTTGATGCCGATTGGGACCGCCACGCCCCGGGGGACGGTGACGGCGTCCAGGTCACCCAGCAGCGCTCCCGGCTCCACGCTGACGCGCGACTGGTCGGCGCTCAGCTCCACGCCGCGGCGCAGCCCGTGGTCGATCACCACCCCATCGTCGACGAGCGCGCTGCCCGAGACGTTGTGACCGCCGCCCATGATCGAGACGGGCAGGCCGCGCTCGCGGGCGAAGGCGAGGGCGCGCCGTGCATCCTCGGTGCTGGCGCAGCGGGCAAACAGCGCTGGCCGGCGGTCGATCATCCGGTTCCAGATGCTTCGCCGCTGCTCGTAGCCCTCCTCGCCGGGCAGGACCAGCTCCCCTGCGAACGAACCGTCGAGCGGACCAATGTCGGCGCGGCTCAGCTCGCGCAGTTCCTGGGTGGCCATGCGGCCAGTCTAGGCCGTGGTCAGCTCGATCCGAAAGCCTCCATCGCCGCATCGGCGGCGCGCTGGTCCTCCTCGGCTGAGCCGCCGCTGACCCCGATCGCGCCGACCAGCACCCCATGCCGCTCGAGCGGCATCCCCCCGGCGAAGACGATCATCCGCCCCGCCGCCACCGAGTCGTAGCCGTAGAACTCGGCGCCCGGGGTGCTCATGCCTGCCGCCGCCCAAGCCGGAACGCGATCAGCGTCAGCGTGATGGTGCCCACCATCAGCATCACCGCCATGGCGATCAGGACCGGCAGCCGCTGGGCGAACCGCAGCTGGCCGTAGAGGAAGACCGGGAAGGTTGCGTCGCTGCCGGCCAGGAACAGGGCGATCGCCACCTCGTCGAACGAGACGATGAAGCAGGTGATCCAGGCCGACAGCAGCGCGGTCCCAATCAACGGCAGCACGACCGTCCGCAGCGTGGTGAGGTAGCTGGCGCCAAGGTC
>DATEOS010000277.1:0-2312 GCA_035273815.1 Candidatus Limnocylindria bacterium | reverse complement strand
TCGCCAGCGTCCGGCGGTCAAGCGATGCGGGCACGGCGACGAATACCTGACAGGGCGGGGATCGGACGGCGCAGGTCACCCACGCCGGCCACGAGACCGGGGACGACCAGCAGGATGGTGGCGTCGTACAGGTTCGGCTCGCGCAGGCCGAATGGGTATGACGAGAGGCCGAAGAACAGGATCGGCAGCCAGAGGACGGCCGCCACGCCCAGGCCGATGCCCACCGAGCGCCACTCGCGTCGCCAGGCGTGGACCACCAGCAGTCCCAGGGCAAGCGGCTTCAGCGATCCGGCCACGCCAATGGCCCACGGGCCGGCACGGGTGGGCACGGCGTAGATCAGGGCCGCCACCAGCAGCGGCTGCACGTTGCCCCAGCCGGCGGTGCGGTACAGGAGACCGCCCAGCAGCAGGGCCAGGGCAATCCCGGCCCATGTGCTACGGAACGGCATGACCGCCGCGACCGTGGAGGCCAGCAGAACGGCGGCCCACGCGACTTCCACGGCCAACAGCGGCAGTACCGTAAACGGAACCCAGGCGAAGGCGAACCATGGCGCATACAGGTAGAGGTCTGACGGATCGGGGGTCGTGACGTACAGAGGGCCTCCGTCCAGCAGGCGCTGGGCGGCGTTGAGATATGCGTGAACGTCGTCGAACTCCCAGGTGGCGGTGACCTGGGTGAAGTTGGCGGCCGCGTAGATGCTGCAGACGAACAGGCTGACAAAGATGGCCGGGGAACGGCTCGTCAGCGTGGGCGACTTGAACATGGCCTCACCCCCGCGATGCCAGTTGCGCATTGGACGTGCACCTTTGCAGAGTATTGTCTGCCCGCGTATGCGCCGTTCGTCATGGCCTGCACGTTCCCCGGGAGCTTGGCTGCGAATGGCCCTGGTCGGCGGCGGGCTGGCCATCCTTCTTGGCCTTACCTCGTACGCCTTGTTGACCTATGCGATATCTCGGCCCCTGGGCGTGGACGTGGCGGCCTATTGGAACGCCGCGGAACGCCTGCGCGACGGTCAGCCGCTATACCTTGCGGGCGCACCCAACGCTTCTGACCTGTATCGCTACGCCCCGTGGTTTGCTGTTGCGTGGATCCCGCTCACCTACTTGCCGCACGACGCGGTGGTCGTCGCCTGGGTGAGCCTGATGATCGCCGCGGCCGTAGTTTCCACGGTGCCGCTTCTCTGGCGAGGACCGACGGGCTGGGCCGCGTTTGCGGTGTTCATGCCCATCCAGCTACAGGGAGCAGTGTTCGGCAATGTGCAGCCGTTGCTGGTGCTGATGCTGATGTGGGCCGTCGAGCGCCGGTCCGGACCGCTGTGGATCGCCGTCGGGGCGTCGCTGAAGGCCACGCCCCTGGCCCTGGCGCTGGTGTACGCCGGGCGCGGGGAATGGCGCAAGGCAGGCTGGGCCGCTCTCTTCACCGCTGTCCTCGTCGCGCCCATGTTGCTGTTTGACCTGTCGGCCTACCCGACCGGCCCGGGGCCGAATCAGATCAGCCTCGCCGGCGTCTCGATGTTCCTGTTCGTGCCGCTTGCGCTTGGGTCGCTGGTCGCGGCCTACACCATGGCGCGGACGCGCTATGGCTGGCTGGCCGGTGCGGTCGCCGTGGTGGCGACGACGCCGCGGCTGCTGACCTACCAGGCGGGGTACATCCTGGTTGGCCTGCCGTTCGAGCTGCTGGCCATGCCACGCAGCGTCCGTGGTGCGCCCAGCCGCCAAGCCGCGGGACCGCCGCGATGACCCGCACCGCCGTGCTGGGGGCTGGGGCGCTTGGCCTCACGGTCGCGTACCGGCTGGCGCAGCACGGCGACGAGGTGGTGCTGATCGAGCGCGAGCCGCTGCCCGGAGGCCTGGCGGCGGGGTTCGAGATCGAGCCTGGCATGTGGCTCGACAAGTTCTATCACCACCTCTTCCGTGGTGATCGCCACGCCATTGGGCTGATCGAAGAGGTTGGCCTGGGCGGCGATCTCGTCTGGCCGCGGCCCCTGACAGTCACGCTGCGAGACGGCCAGATCCACCAGCTCGACTCGCCCACCTCCCTGCTCCGCTTCGATCCGCTGCCGGTCATTGACCGCTTCCGGATGGGTGCCGGCCTCGCCTACCTGAAGATGCTGTCCGGACCGGATCGACTGGAAGGGCAGACCGCGGCGGACTGGATCGGCCGCCGCATGGGCGCGACTGGCTATGACGTCGTCTGGGGGCCGCTGCTGCGCGGCAAGTTCGGCGAGCTGGCCGATGAGATCGCCATGCCCTGGTTCTGGGCGCGCGTCCACGATCGCACCGCCGAGCTGGGGTACCTGCGAGGCGGCTTC
>DATEOS010000276.1:0-4617 GCA_035273815.1 Candidatus Limnocylindria bacterium | reverse complement strand
TGCCCAAGCAGGCCCACCGAGATGCCGAGCAGGATGAACAGGATGCTGAATCCGGCCACGAACAGCAGCGCCTGGCCGATCACCGGCCCGCGCCACGGGGTCGTCTGCGTGCCCGCGCTGCCTGCCACGGCAACCGTCTCCCCGAGAAAGGCCAGGTAGACCGGCACCAGTGCCAGCACGCAGGGTGAGATGAAGCTCAGCATGCCGGCCACGAATGCGAGGGCCAGGCTGACCTCGTTCATGGGGCCGGCACCACGCCCGGTTCCAGCGTGATCGGCGCGGCGATGATCCAGAGAGACATCACGGTGTAGGCGATCATCAACAGGACCAGGGGCAGCCCCGCCAGCACCGGGCGCGAAGCAGAATCACGCAGGGCGATGCGGTGAGCCAGCAACACGGCCACGATGTGCCCGATCACGATCGCGCCGATCGACAGGTACCAGACCACGCTCACCGGAATCCAGTCGAGGGGCGGCGCCACGGTGAGCAGTGGGTCGGCGAGGAGCTCGGGCAGCCAGGCCACTCCCTGGATCACCAGGGTCAGGTAATGCGCGATCAGGTACCCCGCCGCGATCGGCAGCAGCGTGGCGGCGTAGACGCCCACCATGCGGCCCATCGGCGGCGGCTGGCGCTGCGGATCGTGGAGCGCGCGGGTCAGGGCCGTGGCCAGCGTGAAGGCGGCCAGGAAAACGACCCACACCGCCGCCAGGCCAAGCGTCTGGATGATCAGCACGGTATTGAGCGCGCCGAAGGCCTCCCAGACCGCCACGAAGATCGGCTGCATCAGCGAGCCCCAGAAGGCGGTCTCCTGCAGCCCGTCGTACGTGACGCCGGCCAGCGCCAGGATGATGAAGCCGGCGTCCGACCACCCTGCGTGCTGGACCTCCGACAGGCCTGCGAACCACGGACGCAGCTCGGCGGCGCGCTCGCCCGGCTCGGCGGCAACCGCGCACTCGGGGCAATCGACGCACCGCTGGGGGTCGCACGCCTCGCCGCAGTCCTGGCAGGCTGATTCGACGACCACGCGACGGCCGATGGGCCCGATGCGTCCGAACCAGCCGAGCAGCACCTCGAACAGTTCCGCATGGCGCAGCCAGGCGACGCGGCCGAACAGCATCATCCCCGCCAGCGTCAGGACCGTGTAGCCCAGCATCAGGTTGGCGACGGTGACCGGCGTTTCGCTCTCCGGCAGGACCAGCTCCGCCCATAGGGCGACGAACAGGAAGGCGATCGCCGGGAAACGGCCGATCCACCGCGGATAGGGAAGGCCCGCGTCCAGCCGGTCGAGGCCGGCGCGGCGCGCGATCCGCTCGAACGCGCCGAACAGGGTGCGGAACGGGCTCAGGCTGGGCCACGGGTTGCCGAGCAGGACGGCCGTGATCGGAAGCCCGGTCCAGATGAAGATCCAGAACAGGACGGCCGGCAGCGGCGAGATGGTGTCGACCCGGTAGCCGAGCACGATCGTCCCCACCCAGATGATCGCGCCCAGCAGCTGCAGCACCGTCGAAACGGTGCCGGCCAATCCGGTGGGAATCCGCCAGGTGGGGTAGTTCGGCGTGCCTCGTGCAGGACGAACGACCACCACCGCCACGCCGAACGACGCCGCCACCGCCAGGGCGGCTCCCGCCAGGTAGAGCCCAAGGGGCACCGGCAGCGTGAAGACCTGGCCGATGGCGTGGCCCCGCACCGGCGCCGGCACCAGCACCAGCCAGCCGGCAAGTCCTATCGCCGCCACCCCGGTGCGAGCCAGCCAGAGCCGGCCGCCTCCCCGCCACATCAGCGTTCCGCCGGCCGGCGGCTAGGGCTCATGGACCGTGAGCGCGCCGACGGTGATCTCCGCCGGACCGTCGGTCGTGTGCAGGGCAATCGGGAACTGGCCGCTGCGAACGGCTTCGAACTCGAACACGGTCTCCTGGCCGGCGCGCACCTCGGTGGCAGGGACCTGGTCGTCGTAGCCATGCAGGTGCAGCACGCCGTCCCGCTCGATGGTGAAGGTGATGATCACTTCCTGCCCACGACAGGCGTTGAACGCTGACGGCTCAAGGTGCTCGTCGCGCAGGGTTGCGTCGAAGCTCACCGATGGGTCGTGGCACGTCGTCGGCAGCCCGGCATCGCCCACGCAGGCGGTGAGCACGGCGGCCAGGAGCGGGAGCGCGACGAGCAGAGCGGCTCGACCGCGCAGTGGGTTGGACATTCGGCTACCCAGTACGAAGCGGCCCGCCTTCGAGGCGGGCCGCTCCATGCTAGCGGAGCCCCAGGCGACGCACGCCCATCAGCGCGGCGAGGCCGAGAAGTAGCGCCCCGACAACCGGCAGCGGTGACGGCTGCCCGTACGGCAGGGCAGTGTCCGGATCCTCGTCGTCCTCGCCGCCGGTCGGCTCGGGGATCGCCGCGTCGGTGTTGTAGCCGAAGCTGAACGTGCCGTCGATCTCGTGGCCATCGACACCGGCGACCGTGTAGCTGACCGTGTAGACACCCGGATCCGAGACGGTGACGTCGCCACGCATGACGTTGCGGTCGGCCACGGTCAGGTCCACCCCACCGGATCCGACCTCGTTGCCGTCGACATCGGTCACCGTGAAGGTGGAGTGATCGGGATCGAGCTCGTCGTCGAAGGTGACGGTGACCTCGGTCGGTGCGGCGTCCAGGTTGGCGCCGGCCTGGGGCGAGCTCGAGATGAGCTCCACGTGGGCGCTGGCCACGGCCGGAAGGGCAAGCAGCGCCGCCGTGGCAATGGTGATGAGCGGTAATCGCGCAGGTGTGCGCATCACTTCGTTCCTCCAGGTTTCGTCAGGCGAGGGTGTCACTGGCTCATGGGACCGAGTCGTCGAAGCGGCTGCGGAGGTAGTTCACGAGATCCCATCGGTCACGTTCGGCAAGGGTACCCGCGAAGCCGGGCATGCCGGTTCCGACGGTGCCGACCGCGATGCGGTAGTTCAGGGCCCCGTCGCTCAGCCGCGGCAGCTCCTGGTCGAGCGGCGTCAGCGTCCAGCCCAGCCGCTGGGCCGTCGGCCCGTCACCCTGGCCAGCGATGCCATGGCAGGCGGCGCAGTTGGCGAGGTAGTACGACTCGCCAATCGTCAGCGACCGCTCGTCGGCGTTCACCGGATTCGGCCTGGCAGACTCCGCTGCCGGAGGCTGATTCGCTGCCTGCACCAGGGCCCGCGAGCCGGCCGCCAGGCCCAGGGCGACCGCCAACGCCACCACCGCCACGCGCGAGATGGCCAGGATCCGCCCGGGCCACCGCCGCGCCAACAGGCCGAGCACCACCGCGGCGCCCAGCAGCGCCACCACCAGCAGCCACGAGCCCAGGCCGGCTGGGAGCCAGCTCCAGATGGTCGCAAGAACGGGCGACGCCCCGACGCCCGTATCCGGCGGCGGGACGGACTCGGGCGGCTGCGGCTCCTCAACCGGGAGGTCGAAGTTCGCGGACTCGTCACGGAGGCCAACGCGGCGAACGATCACTTCCACCTGCCAGTCGCCAACCACCGGGGTATAGGCGCCGGTCGCACCGAACAGGCCCGGGTCGTCGCCCTCGTTCAGCTGCACCCGCTCGCCGGTGAGGTCCGAATCCGCCGGCGGGGTGAAGACCATGAAGACGCGCTGGACGTCGGTCCGCGGCTGTCCGGTATCCAGGTCTGCCACGCCGACCTGGTAGCGCTGATTGCCGGGCGCCGGCAGGTCGATGGCGGCATGGACCGACGACTGGCCCGCCTCCCCGTACAGGTGCAGCGTCCCGACCGCGTTCTGCGCCGGCGCAGGCTGGCGGTTGACCGATGGTTGCCCGCTCACCAGCCCGGCGGCGGCCAGCACGGCCAGTGTTCCGACCGCCAGCTCGATGCCGATCAGCGGCAGCGCTCGCCGAGCACGGCCCAGCCTGACCAGGAAGTGATTCATGGCGCCGATGCCGACTGCCACGCAGAAGAGGAAGGCCTTGGACAACAGCAGGTTGCCGTATTCACTGGCCACCAGCTCCCGCGGGTTGCCGAGCAGGAGCGGCGAGTTGGCGAGCCCGGTGAGCACTACCACCGGCGCCGCCACGATTGCGACCCGAGAGTGCCGCCTCAACGCATCCGGCATCGCCGGCCGAGCGCGGCGGGCCAGCAGGAACAGACCGACCAGCGTGCCGACCCAGGTCGCCACCCCCAGCATGTGCACCAGGTCGATGGTCCCCATCAGCGGGCCGCCCTCGGCCGCCGCGTGCCCGGCGAAGCTCATGCCGCCCAGCAGAACCACCGCCGCGCCGAGCATCACGCTGAGCCAGCCGCGGTCCGCGCTCAGCGGCGCGTCGCGCTTCACGCGCCGCGCCTCGTTGTGCGCGATCCAGTGGCTGACGGCCAGGGCGAACGTAACCAGCGCTCCCAGCAGCGCCACCCGCATGCTGATGGCGAACGGCGTCCAGCCGAACGGCGCGGCAAAGTCGAGCGGGAAGCTATTGCCATGGCCCAGGTGGCCGCCGGAGGCGACGATCGGACGGGCCGCCAGGGTCAGGTACACGGCCAGGCCCAGCAGGGCCGCCGCCGCCGCCACGCTGATTGGGCCCCACGGCGCCGCCACCTCGCGGCTCCCCGAGGCGGCCAGCGCCGGGCGTGCCGAGAAGAGCCAGAAGATCACCAT
>DATEOS010000275.1:0-4377 GCA_035273815.1 Candidatus Limnocylindria bacterium | reverse complement strand
TGGCGGAAAGCGCGGCGAGAGGGAATGCGACGGACGTTCCTGTGGCGGCGGTGACTCCTTCGTGGCGCGGCGTGGTCGGACGCTACCGATCGCCGCTTACCGCCGGCTTATCGGGCGATAATCGCCGCCCAATGCCCCCTCTCCTGCCTGCCGGGCTCCTGCTCCTCGCCGTACTGGCCGCCGGCGGCGGACTGGTCGCCATCCGGCGCTCCGGCGCCGAGCAGGCCATCGCGCGGCGCCTGGCTGGCGCGCGGCCGGTGCGCCTGTCCGAGCTCTTCTCGATGGCTGATCTCCCCACTCGACCGGTTCGCATCGCCGGCCGCATCCGCTGCCCGGACCCCATCCTGAACTCGCGCGGCGAGCGGCTGGTCGTGCGCCACCGGGACGTGCAGGTGCAACCGGCCGGTCACGACTGGCGGTCGATCGAGCGGATCCGCGACTCGCGCGGCTTCGAGCTGTGGGACCACGGCGGCTCACTGCCCGTCGACCCGTCGGAGGCGGCCGAGCCGCTGGTCGTCATCCCGCACGTCTGGCGCGGCAGCAGCACGGAGCTGAAGGACGCGCCGCACCTGGCAGCCGTCGAGCGGCTGGGTGGCGGACCGATGCCCGCGCGCTCGATCACCCGGACCGTCAGCGTCGTCGAACGGTTGCTGCTGCTGGCCAGCGTGGTGCGTGACGAGGCCGGAGTGATCTGGCTGCGGCCGCCACCGGGCGGTTTCGTGATCTCCACCCTGGAGCTGGACGACGCGATGCGCCTGCTGGGCGGACCGCATCGGCGCGTGCTGCTGGCGGGCTACGGCCTGCTGGGACTGGGCCTGGTGGCGGCCCTGGTGGCCGCGATCCTGTACCTCATCGCCGGCTAGGCGAACCTCGGTACGGGGCCACATGGGTACCAACGGGGCATACGTCGGCTGCCTTGCCACTTCTACCATCCGTTCACCGGTTCCTACCAGAACCTCCATTCGTTGAACTGGGGTGCGAAGCAGCCAGGTGCCCACGCCATCGCGCGACCGGGGGAATGATCTCGATGGGCTGATCAGCGTTGCCCAGGCTGCCGCATTGCTCGGCGTCCATCCGAACACCCTGCGCGCCTGGACCGATGCGGGCCGGCTGACGGCCTATCGCATCAACGCACGTGGCGATCGCCGCTACCGGCGTGGCGACGTGGAGCTGCTGCTGGCCGAGGGCGGCGACGCCCCCGATGTCCTGCCGCCGCACGATGGCAGTCCTTCCCGGCGCGAGGTCGAGGCCGCCGTCTTCCTTCGCCTGGCGCAGGGCATCGGCCCATCAGCCACGCCCGCCGCGGTGTGCCGCAGCGCGATCGAGGTATTACGCACAACCCTCGGCATCGCCCGAGGAGCGATCTACCTGGTGCACGAGGCCCGCGACATGAGCCTGGTGCTCGAGACCCACGCCGGCTACCACAGTCCCCCGCCGGCCACGCTGGACGCATCCCCGAGCGACCCCGCGATGGTCAATCTGCGCAACGACGGCGCCCGCGCCCAGCTGACCCTGCGCGCCGCCGGCGAGCGGATCGGTGAGCTGATCCTGGAGGATGATCCGGGAGGCTCGCTCGACGGGCTGACCGACGCCTTCCTGCGCAACCTGGCGGGCGCGATCGGGGCGGACATCCTGAACGCCAAGGTCCTGGCTCGCGCCCGGCGCGAGGTGAGCCGCTCGCGCGCCCTGCGCCACGTGACCCAGGAGCTGACCGGCCAGCTGGACCTGGCCGCCGTGCTCGACGACATCGTCGATCGCACTCGCTCGCTGTTCGATGCCGAGAAGGCGGGCCTGTGGCTGCTCGACGACTCTGACCATCCGTTCACCCGGGCCGCATCCCGCGGGCTGGGCGACGAGTTCCACGCTCGCGTCCACGGCCTCACCCTGGCGGATACGTCGGTCGGCGTCCGCTCCATCCGCGAGCGTCGCACGGCCGTGGTCCGCGACGCGGACACTCGATCCGACGTCGGCGCCATGCAGGAAATGTATGCCGCCGAGGCGATCAAGACGGTCTGCCTGGTGCCGCTGGTCGTCAACGACCGCGCGGTTGGCCTGCTGGGCCTCTACCACGCGCGGAACCACGACTGGCCCGAGGACGAGCTGGCGCTGGCGCAGTCCTTCGCCAACCAGGCGGCGGTCGCCATCAGCAACGCGCGCCTGTATCGGTCCGTGGCCGACCAGGCGGCCCGGATTCGTTCCATCCAGGACCTGTCGGCGCGCCTGAACCGCCTGACCGATGTCCAGGCCATCGCCGACGCGATCGTGGCCGAGGCCAGCACGCTGGCCGCCTATCACGACATCCGGGTGTACACCGTGGAGTGGGACCGGGGCGTCTGTGAGCCCATCGCCTTCACCGATCGGCTGTTGGGCGACGGGGACTTCAAGGAAGCTCTCCGCGTGGATATCGGCGAGGGATCCTTCACCGGCTGGGTCGCTGAGCACGGCGAACCAATCCTCTCCAACGACGCGCTGAATGACGTTCGGGGGCACACCATCGAGGGGACCGATGACATCGAGGAGTCGATGCTGGTGGTGCCGATGGTGTTCGAGGGCCGATCGGTCGGCGTGATCGCCCTGTCGAAGCTTGGCAACAACCAGTTCAGCAACGACGACCTGCAGACGATGACCATTTTCGCCGGCTACGCCGCGCAGGCGATGGCCAACGCCGGGGCCTATGAGCGCCTGGAGCTGCAGTCGGCGGAGCTCGCTCGGCAGCTGCAGTCGCAGCGTCGCCTGCTGGAGATCAACGAACGCCTGTTGTCGACGCTCGAACGCGCCGAGGTGCTGGAGACGATCGCCGATGGCCTCAAGGCGGTGGTGCGCTACGACAACCTGTCGATCTACCGCGTCGACGAGGGGCAGCAGGCGCTGGTGCCGGTGCTGACCCGCGAACGCCACGAGGAGGAGGTGCGCCGCTACATCGTGCCGTTCGGCCAGGGGCTGATGGGCTGGGCGGTCGAGCACGGAGAGCCGGTCCTGGCCAACGATGCCCTCACGGATGAGCGCGCGATGCAGATCCCGGGCACGCCGGACGACCCGGAGGCGTTGGTGGTGGTGCCGCTGGTGGCCGACGGTGACGTCATCGGCTGCATGAACATCTCGCGCATCGGCGGCCAGGACGTCTACTTCAGCGATGCCGATTTCGAGCTGGTCAAGCTGTTCGCCGGCCAGGCCTCGATCGCCCTGCGCAACGCTGACGCCCACCAGGCGATTGCCATGCGCGCCGAGACCGATGCGCTGACCGGCCTGGGCAACCACGGCGCCTTCCAGCGCACGCTGGCCGAGGTGCTGGGCCAGCCAGAGGCGGGGACGGAGGCAGACCGGCGCCGCGCCACGCCGCCGCCAGGCTCCGTGGCGCTGCTGATGATGGACCTCGACAACTTCAAGGCTTACAACGACCGCCTCGGCCATCCGGCCGGCGATGCGCTCCTGCATGCCATCGGCGCCGCCATCTACGGCTCCGCGCGCGGCGAGGATCGCGTCTTCCGCTACGGCGGCGACGAGTTCGCCGTGCTGCTGCCGGACGTCGATGCGCGGGCGGCCGAGGCGATCGGCGAGCGCGTGCGCCAGGCCGTGGGACGGCTGACCGCCAAGGAAGCGGCGCGAGTGACGATCACGGTCGGCGTCGCCGCCTACCCGCAGGATGCGGTGGACAAGAACGACCTGATCGCGGCTGCCGACATCGCCCTGTACCTCGGCAAGCAGTCCGGCGAGGATCGCGTGGTCCGCGCCGACGAGGTCCCGAACGAGATGCGCGACCTGCGCAGCACCCTGGACCGCCTGGCGCGGGCCGCCCTGCTCCACCCCGATGACGCTCCCACGGTCGACTCCCTTGTCGAGCAGGCAGCCCTGCTGAGCCACGCCACCGAGCACGGCCAGGACACCGTCCGCGGCGCTCTGCTGGGCGTGGCGCGCTCCCTGGACGCGCTGGACCCGGTGGCGATCGGCCACGGCGAGCGCGTCGGCCGGCTGGCGGGGCTGGTGGCCCGCAAGCTGGGCTGCGACGAGGGAGCGGCCGACACGGTGGAGCTTGCCGCGCGGCTGCAGGGCCTGGAGGGTGTCGGCGCCGACGAGCTGGAGCCGATCCCGTCCCTGCGCGAGGTCGGTGAGATCGTGCGCTGGCATCGGGCCGGCGGTCCGCTGGAGCGAGCTCCGCTTGGCGCGCAGGTGCTGGCCGTGGCCAACGCCTACGACACGCTGGTGGCGTCCCCCGGTGGACCGCATGCCGACCGACGCGCCGCCATCGACGAGCTGACGGCCGCGGCCGGCCAGCGCTACGGCCTGGATGTCGTGCGGGCGCTGGCCGCCGTCGTCGGCGTCCGGCAGCGCCATACCCGCGGGCGGCGTACCGGCGACGAAGCGACGGGAGTCCGCGGA
>DATEOS010000274.1:0-7927 GCA_035273815.1 Candidatus Limnocylindria bacterium | reverse complement strand
GCCATGTCGCCGGCTGCCACGCCCGGCGCGGATCGCCGGACGGGAAACGCATCGGCCCCAACCGTGGTGGCCCTGGCCCGCAACCCGTTCGACCGGTTCGTGGCCTGGCTGCGGCCCGACCGGCGCGATCCGTACCTGCGCGAGCGTGGCCGCCGGCTGGACCGCATCGACCTGGCGGTGGTGGTGGGGCTGGTGCTGTTCGCGTTCCTGTTTCGGCTGTGGCGCCTGGACACGCCCCGCGCGATGCACTTCGACGAGGTCTACCACGCCCGATCGGCGACCGAGTGGCTGACTGACTGGCAGGAAGGTTGGACGCGGGACACCTACGAGTGGACCCACCCCATGCTGGCCAAATACCTGATCGCGGCCGGCATCGTGGTCGCCGACCCGAACAAGGTGGTGGCCGAGACCGATACCGGCGCCCCGTACCACGCCCTGGCCGTCGCTGCCCAGCGCCAGGCAGAGGGCGTGGTCGACTCGATCGTGTTCGGCGCCAGCGACGGCGGGACCATCACCGCCCGCAGCGTGATGAGCGGCGAGGTGGTGGCCGACTGGCAGGCAGGCGGTGCGGTCGCCAGCCTGGCCTACGACCCGGACCAGGCACGGCTGCTGGTGGGGATGAGCGACTCCGGCACGGTGATCACCTACGACCTGGACGCGTTCCTGTCGGTGCGCGGCGAGCGCGGGCCGCCGGCCGCGGGCCTGACGATCGAGACCGGCCTGGCGGGCGTGAGCGAGATCGACGTGCCATTGGACCAGCCGGCACTGCTGTTCCGCGGCCCGGACGGCATCGTCGAGACCGAGAAAGCGACCGGCGTGGAGCTGGCGCGCAGCGAGCTGGTGGCCGGCGGGGTGGGGTACGTGCCGGGCACCACCGGCGACGCGCCCAGCGGGCCATTCGTGGTAGCCACCGACCTCGAGCGCAACGTCGTCGTGGTGTTGGACGCGGCCACGCTGCTGCCAGACGACGACATCAATGGCGAGCCCCGGGTTGAGTCGCTGCCCTCACCAGCGGTCGGGCCGATCGAGGTGCGCGGCCGCGGTGACGACGCCCAGGTCTGGGTGCCCATCGGGCCGCTCGCCGCCGACAACGAGCACCCGGCGGTCCGCGGCGGCATCACCGTCTTCGACGAGCGCGTCCAGGAGATCGACACGGCGCCGCTGCCCGGCACGCCGTCGCTGATCGGCTGGCAGTCGGTGGCCAACATCATCTATATCGCCGGCTTCGACGAATCGAGCCAGCAGCCGGCGGTGTGGACCGTCCAGCCCATCGGCAATGGCGGTACCCAGAGCGTCGGCTTCGCGGCCTTCGACACGACCCTCCTCAGCGGTCCGCCGCTGGCCATGGCGTTCGACGTCTCGGACCACGACCAGGACGAGGACCACGCCCGCCTGCTGGTGTCGGTGACCGCGGAAGACGGCGGCGGCAGCCTGGTGCAGATCGACGCCGGCAGCAACGCCTTTGCCTGGCGGCTGGCCGGCATCGGCTTCGGGGCCGTGCTCGTCGCGCTGATCTACCTCCTGGCGGCAACCATGTTCAGCCGGCGGCGGATCGCGGTGCTGGCCGGCATCTTCGTGGCGGTCGACGGCATGAGCTACGTGATGAGCCGCATCGGCATGAACGACATCTACGTGGCCGTCTTCATCGCCGCGGCCTACCTGGTCTTCTGGCAGGTGTGGTCCGGCCGATGGCCGCGCAGCGCCTGGTGGGCGCTGCCACTGGTGGGCGTGCTGATCGGCCTCGCGGCGGCCACCAAGTGGGTCGGCATCTACGCCATGCTGGGCATCTGGATCCTGGTCTTTGCGCGCTCGTCGCTGGGCCGCTTCCTGCTGGTGGCGCTGATCGCGGCGATTGCGGTGGTCATGGGCTTCGGCGCCCCGTGGCCGTTCCTGGTGGTGGCGCTGGCCACCCTGGCGCTCGCCCTGGTGGTCGTGTGGGTGCGGCCGATCCGGCTGGAGCTGCGCGACCTGCTCGGGCTGTCGGCGACGATGGCCGCGCTGGCCGCCGTGGGCCTGGCCTTCACGCTTGCCTTCAACCAGGTCGAGGGCGCGCGCGAACCGGGCAACGCGGTTGAGCTCGTGTTCAGCGTCCTCGCGCGCGCAGCGCAGGTGGGCTGGCCGGCCTACCTGCTGCTGGCCGGATCCGCGGTGCTGCTGGTCGTCCGGGCTGTCCGCTCGCTGTCGGATCCGGACAGCGACCGCCGCTGGCAGCTGCCCGGCGAGCTGGGCGGGTTCCAGTGGCCGTGGATCGCCGCCTGCGTGGCCGTGATCCCGCTGCTGGTCTACTTCCTGGCCTACGTTCCCTACCTGGAGCTGGGTCATCCCATCGCCGGACCGTCGGCCGGTCCCGGATATGGCTGGTCACTGGACGAGATCCACGCCCAGATGTTCGGCTACCACTTCGGCCTGCAGGCCGGCCACCCGTCGTCATCGCCGTGGTGGAGCTGGCCGCTCGACCTGAAACCGGTGTGGTTCTACGGGCACGACTTCGACCAGCGGCGCATCGGCGTGATCTACAACGGTGGCAACCCGATTCTGTTCTGGGCGGGCGTGCCGGCCATGCTCTGGTGCGGGCTGATGGCCTGGAAGCGGCGCTCGCTGGCGATGGTGCTGCTGGTGGTGGCCTTTGCCTTCCAGTTCCTGCCCTGGACCCGGATCGAACGCGCCACCTTCCACTACCACTACCTGACGGCGCTGATGTTCGCGATGGTGGCGGTGGCCTACGTGGTGGACGAGATGCTGCGCGCCTGGACGTATCGGCCCTTGGCGATCGCCTTCCTGATCCTGGCCGCGATCGTGGGCGTTTTGGTCTTCCCGCTCGGCTCGGCCATTGCCATGCCCGACTGGTATATCAACATGGCCCGATCCTTCCCGCCCTGGAACTACGCCTTCCAGTTCCCTAACCCGCCGCAGGGAGACCGCGGCGAGCTGATCACGGCCGACTCGGTGAAGCTGATCGCCGGCGTGCTGGTGGCGGTCAGCGCCGCGGCCTTCGCGCTGTTCGGCCGCGAGCTACTGGGAGGAGGGCCGTCGCAGGGCGATGACCAGCAGGACGACACCCAGGACCACCAGCGCTACCGGCCACAGCAGGTCGGTGTCGATGTCCGGCAGGTACTGGTCGACCAGGAACCAGAACCCCGCCGCGATCAGGATCACGCCGAAGACCACGGCGCCCCCTGACCCCCTGCGCCGCAGCTGCTGCTCCCGGGTAGCCCAGTCCGGAGCCGATGTGTCCGGAGCCGATGTGTCCGGAGCCGACGTGTCCGAAGCCGATGTGTCCGAAGCCGATGTGTCGGAGACCGATGCGACCGGCAGCGCGCCCGTGCCCGGCTCGCCGGCAGCACCCGGCGGAATGGCAGAGGCGTCCTCGGCCGCCGCGCGGGCCACGGTGGCGGCGCTCGGGCCCTCCGGGACCACGATCCACATCACGACGTACAGCACCAGGAAGATGCCGCCGGTGACGAGGGCCAGCACGGCCCACACCACGCGCACGATCGACGGGTCCATGTCGAAGTAGTCGGCCACCCCGCCCGCCACCCCGCCCAGGACCGAGTCGCGGCGCGATCGGTACAGACGGCGGTTCATGAGCAGCCCTCCTCCGGGTTCAGGGTGAAGCTGGCAGCGTTGCCCTCCACCTCGAGGTCGATGGTGTGCGTCGCGGATGCGAAGTTGTCGGAGGTGAAGGTGTCCTCCGATTGCTGGAGGTCGGACTCGTCCAGGTTGTGCGCGAAGGTCACGTTGGCATCGACCGTGATCCGCAGGCCAATCTCCGGATCCGTGCAGAGCTCGACGCTGCCGGCGTTGACCCCTATCCGGCCGGCCAGCTGCGTGTCGGCATCGGTCACGAGCGACAGGGAACCGGCGTTGAGCTGGAGCTCAATCGTGTCGACGCGGGTGCCGCTCAGGTCCAGTTGGAGCGATCCTGCGTTCGGGTCGACCTCAATCCGGGAGAACTGGCCACCGGTCAGGTCGGCGCGGCTTTCGGTGGCATTCACGGTCAGCGCCAGCTCATAGACAACGTCGCGACCAAGGGTGACGGTCCAATCCTGGCGGTCGCGATTGAACGGAAAGCCGCCGGTGTTGGAGCGGATGGCCAGGAAGTCAGGTTCCGCCCGCAGGTCGACGCCCTGGTCGTCCTCCGAGATGGTCACCGCCTCCCAGCTCGACCCATCGCCCAGGCTCAACGCCAGGTCGCCGCAGTTGAGGGTCAGGTCGACGCTGGCCGTCCCGCCGCTGAACTCGCCGTTCGACGTCTCCGCCGAGCCGCTGACGCTGCCGCAGGTCCCGAAGCCCACGCCGGTCGCACCAGCAATCGCCGCTCCGCCGGCGAAGCCGACCACCAGCGCGGCCACGATGACGCCGACGACGGCGAACGGCGTCCGCGACAGGACGATGGCGAGGCCGATGACGATCAGGATCACCGGCCAGTAGCGCCACAGGTCGAACCATGCCGGGATGTCGATCCAGCCCTGGGCGGACGCGAGGGCGACGATGCCGGCGGTCACGAGCGCGAGGCCCCAGAACAGGAGGCCACGGTTGATGTTCATTTCGTCCCTCTGGGTGGACAGACCCCCGGCCGTCATTGTCGCATCGCCTCGCCAGCGGTCCACCAGTGCCATTCGGCCCGGCGCAGGCGGGCGCATATTGGCACGACTTGACATAAGTCCTATATTCACAACATGAGTCGTATCGCCAATGTGGAGACCCGCGAGTACCGGAGCGCGCTGCGCGAGCAGCAGGCTGAGCAGACGCGGGCCCGCATCCTCGACGCGACCGGGCGAGTCATGGCTGGCGGCATCACGACGATCTCGATCCCGGCCGTGGCTCGCGAGGCGGGCGTGTCCGTCCCGACCGTGTATCGCCACTTCGGCAGCAAGCAGAACCTCGTGGCCGCGCTATATCCATACACGCTCAAGCGGACCGGCTTGCAGGAGCCGTCGTTCCCGCAGTCCCTCGACGAGCTGAAGGCTGGCGTCCTCGCCTACGCGGACCACATTGACTCGTTCGACGATCTCGCCCGGGCCGCCATGGCCAGTCCGGCATCGGCTGAGCCACGCAAGCTGAGTATGCCCCGCCGCCTCGCCCTGATCGGCGCGCTGGTCGATTCGATCGAGCCGCCCCTGGCGAAGGCAGATCGCGAGCGAATGGTGCGGCTGCTGGCCGTGCTGCTCAACTCATCGGCACTGCGGGCCTGGCGTGACATGTTGGGGGTCAGCGTTGAGCAGGCTGCCGACGATGTTGACTGGATCGTCCGGGCGGCGGTCGCCGCCAGCCGGAGGCAGGACCGATGAGCGCCGCGCTTCGACCCCTGGGGGACCTGCGCATGACCGATGCCCCGGAGGTCGGCGGCAAGGCCGCCAGCCTGGGGGAGCTGGTGGCCACCGGCGTCCGGGTGCCCGCTGGCGTGGTCCTCACTGCCGCCGCTGCCAGCCTCACGCCTGACGAGCGTCGCGTCCTGCTGGAGCAGGGCGTGCAGCGGCTGGGTGATGGGACCTTCGCGGTTCGCTCCAGCGGCATCAGCGAGGACGGAGCAGAGCGCTCCTTCGCCGGCATGTACGAATCGGTGCTGGACGTGCCAGTCGACGACCTCGCCAACGCGACTGACCGCACGCTGGCGAGCGCCGGTGGCACTCATCTGGCCACCTATGCCGCCGCGGGCAACGGCGCGGATCCCGGGGTGGCGGTGATCGTCCAGCGCATGGTCCACGCCACCGCGGCCGGCGTGGCGCTGACCGCCGATCCGATCAGCGGCGACCGGGGCAAGACCATCGTCACCGCGGTCCTGGGCACCGGTGACCGGCTGGTGTCTGGTGCGTCAATCGGCGACGAGTGGCTGGTCAGCGGCGGCCGCGCCACGGTCCGACGCCGCACCGAGTCAGCGATCGATTCTCGTCAGGCGCTGGCGGTGGCCGCCGAGGCAGCCCGCATCGCCGCGACGCGCAACCAGCCGCAGGATGTCGAGTGGGCGATCGACGCCGACGGCAGGCTCTGGATCCTGCAGGCCCGGCCGATGACCGCGCTGCCCCCGCCGGTTTCCTGGGAGCCCGGCGCGCCCGGCGGCTTCACCCGACAGCTGCGCCTGGGCGAGTGGATCGGTGAGCCCGTCACGCCCCTGTTCGAGTCGTGGCTGCTGAGCGCCATGGAGGACCGCATGCACGCCTTCTACAAGGCGGAGATCGGGCAACGGGTCCCGCGCCCATACCACGTCGTCGTCAATGGCTGGTATTTCTACAGCCTCAACTTCCTCTCCGGCGGGGCGATGCTCCGCAGCCTGCCGGGCATCCTGTCGCACCTGGTGCGCGAGCCGTGGAAGGCGGCTGGGGTGTTTCCCGCAACGGTGCGCCACAGCTTCCCGATCTTCGAGCGTGTATGGCGCGACGATATCCAGCCGCGCTACCGGTCTGTCGTTGCCGCTGCGGAGCCCGAGGCCGATCAACTGCCGCCGGAGCGGCTGCCAGCACTGGTCGATGATCTCGCCGCTTCGGCGGGTGAATATTTCGGCGCACTCACTGCCCTGGCAGGGGCGGCCTACAAGATGGAGATCAACCTCGCCCGCTTCTATCAGCGCCACCTTCAGCCGACGCTCGGCGGCAGCCACCTGCCACTGCTCGCGGGTGTCGCGGCCCCGGAGGGCCTCCCGGCTCATGCGGTCAGCTCGCTCGACTGGTTGTACTCGCCAGTGGGCGGCGAGGGCACCGCGCCCACGACTGATCACGATGCTTTGGTCGATCAACGAAAGGCTGCGGAGGCGGCCGCAGAGGCGGTCCTGGCCGAATCACCGCGCCGGCTGCGAACGTTCAGGCGCCTGCTGGCCGACAGCCAGCACCTGATCCCGATCCGCGAAGAGCAGGCCGCGGAGCTGACGTTGCCGTGGCCGGTCATGCGGCGGGCCGTCGAGCGCATCGGCCAGGCATTGACCGATCGTGGCCTGCTGGCCGATGGCGATGACATCTTCTTCCTGACGCACGACGAGGTCCTCGCCGCCCTCGCGCGGCCCGAGGCCTTCGAGACGCCAGACATCGGCGCCCGACGGGCGACCCGCGAGGAGCAGGCGAAGCTGGTGCCGCCTCTCCTCATCGGACGCATCAACCCCATGCTCAAGCGGATGTGGGATTCGTACCCCCGTATGCTGGGCGCGGTGCCATCAGATCGCGCACTGGTCACCGGCAGCCCCGCCTCGGCGGGCACCGCGACCGGTGCGGTCCGGGTGATCCATGGCCCGGACGAGTTCGCCCTGCTTCAGCCGGGCGAGATCCTGGTGGCGCCGATGACCGCCCCCGCCTGGACGCCGCTCTTCACGCGGGCAGCGGCGGTCGTGACCGACGTTGGCAGCCCGGCCTCGCACGCCTCGATCATCGCCCGCGAGTACGGCATTCCGGCCGTGGTCGGCACCGGCGACGCGACCGCACGGCTCTCGACGGGCATGCGCGTCACCGTCGACGGCAGCACGGGGAACGTCGAGCACGAAAGGGAGTTGCAGCGGTGATTCGCGGTTCACGCATCGCATACGCAGTCCTGGCTTGGGCCCGGCCCGCCGCTGAGCCGGCCTAGGTCCCCGCGCTGTCCTCCGCGTCTGCGGGTGGCGGGCCATCCTCCGGCGCCGCGCGTTCGACCACGATCGTGCAGCGCGTGGCCAGCGCGGCCAGGGCACCAATCGCCGCGAACACCGGCAGCAGCGCCGCCCCGATCACGCCGATCGTGAGCGGGATCACCAGCAGCGTGTCGCCCGTCTCGTTCTTGATCGTCAGCCGGCGGACATTACCCTCGTGGACCAGCTGCCTGACCCTGGCGAGCAGCTCATCGCCGTTGATGCTGAACTCTTCGAGCCTCTCGTTACCCATCGGCCCATCCTTTCCTGACACATCTTGTCATCAGATCGCGGGACCATCCGGAGTGCCACATGTAACGACACGGAGTGTCATGGGTA
>DATEOS010000273.1:0-4956 GCA_035273815.1 Candidatus Limnocylindria bacterium | reverse complement strand
GCGCGCACGCTGCCGTCGAAGCGACGGACCGCGACGTCCAGCTTCTTTGGCGCGCTGTGCACCCACAGGACCTCGGTCGGATCAAGACGACCGCGCGCGAAGGGGAGCCCGGTGGCGGCGGCGCCCGGGTACCACAGGTCCCAGGTCTCCAACGGCTGGGGGTCGATCATCGGCTCACTCTAGCGCCCGCGCCTAGCGCACGGCCCCGAACAGCTCCTGCGTGGCGGTCTCCTTGCGCGCGGCCATGCGCTCGCCAAGCTCCTCGAGCTCATCGGCCTCGAAGACCTGGCGCGCGGTCTTGAACATCTCGCCCTCCTCTTCCTCGATGTGGTGCTCGATGTTCTCCGCCATCACCTTCGCCTTCGGTCCGAAGCGTTCGTCGGTGGCATCCATGCCATCCAGCTCGCCCATCAGGCGGCTGACCACGTCGTGCTCCTCGTATCCCTCGAGCACGATCTCCTTGGCCTTGGGGTGCTCGCGCAGGGTGGGGTAGAAAATCTCCTCCTCGATGATCTCGTGGATAGTCAGCTCCTGCTTGATGCGGCTGAACAGCTCGCCGCGCGTCTTCTCGGCCCGGTCGGTCGTCTCCTTGAGGTCGGCCAATAGGGGCTTGATGCGGGCGTGGTCTTCCTTGAGCAGCTTGATGGCATCCATGAGGCGTCTCCTGGCGGTGCAGTGGTGGGGTTTCGGCGGTGCCCCTATGCACATTTCGTTCCCGAAATTCCTGCTCTGGCCCATCTCTTGCATCAATCCCGCCCGATGAAGTCGCGACCATGCGACAAGGAGGAAGTGGATGACAATCATTGGATGGATCGTGCTCGGCGCCATCGCCGGCTGGATTGCCGGCCTGCTGGTGAAGGGCGATGAGGGCATGGGGGTTATCGGCCACATCGTTCTCGGCATCGTCGGCGCCCTACTCGGCGGATTTGTCGTGACGCTGCTAACGAAGGAAGACCCGATGGACGGCGTGTGGGACATTTCGTCGCTGCTGACCGCCATCGTCGGCGCGGTCGTCGTCGTGATCGTCGTGAACATGCTCCAGGGTCGCTCAAGAACCGGCAGCGGTCCGGTCTAGCCAGCACCCATGCTCCGCCCCGCCGGGTTGCCCGGCGGGGCGTTGTCCTGCCTGCGACGCATGACGTAGGCCGTGGAGGGCCGAAAGGCCGTCGTCGGCCACCGGACCGATCCATACCCTGCGCGTATGGACCTCGCCACGCCCTACGACCGGCTGCGCGACTTCATCGACCGAATGGCCACCATCGGTGACAAGCCTGAGGACGATGGGGATCTGCGCGTGCGCAAGCACGCCCTGGCCATCACCGTGCTGGGACTCATCCCGGCATCGGTGCTGTGGGCGCTGATCGGGCTGCTGATCGACCGGCCACTGCTGACCGCCGCGTCGATCTACTTCTCTCTCGCCATGCCGGTGATGCTGCTCTGCCTTGCGCGCACCAAGGCCTTCGAGCCGATTGTGAGGGTCCTGCTCGTCACTGGCCTCAGCTATGTCGTGCTGGGATACCTGACCCTGGGCGGCATGCAGGCCGGCGGAGCGAGCCTCATCTGGGGCCTGGTCGCCCCCGTCTCCGCGGTCCTCTACTTCGACCGCGGCAGCAGCCTGCGCTGGTTCGTCGGCTTCGGCGCCATCGTGGTCGGGGCAATCGTCCTGGATCCGCTGGTGGTCAGCCTGTTGCCCGCCTCGTGGAGCAGCCCGCCATCGTGGCTGTTCGCCTACAACCTGCTCGGCCCCGCGCTGATCGTGCTGCTGCTGATCCGCTTCGTCGACGGCCAGCGATTGACGGCACAGCAGGAGTCGCGAGATCTGCTGCAGGACATGCTGCCGGGCAGGATCGCCGAGCGGCTGGCGGACGGCGAGCGGCTGATCGCCGAGTCGCACCCGGACGTCAGCGTCCTCTTCGCCGACGTGGTGGGCTTCACCGAGTTCGCCGATCACGTGGAGGCCGACGATCTCCTGCTCACCCTGAACCAGCTCTTCTCGGCCTTCGATCGGATCGCGGCCCGCCATGGGATCGAGAAGATCAAGACCACCGGCGACGCCTACATCGCGGTCGCCGGCGCCCCGGTCGCGAAGGAAGGGCATGCGCTGGCAGCGGTGCGCGCGGCAGCCGACATGCATCGGGCCGTCGGGCGCCTGGGTGGCCTGCGCCGCCGTGGCATGCAGCTGCGGGTCGGCATCGCCTCCGGCCCGATCACGGCCGGCGTCATCGGTGAGCATCGCTACACGTATGACATGTGGGGCGACACGGTGAACGTTGCCAGCCGGATGGAATCGACCGGGGTGCCCGGCATGATCCAGGTGGCGGCCTCGACCCATGAGCGGGTTGGCGACGCCTATCCGTGGAGCGAGCGCCAGGTGCTGGTCAAGGGCAAGGGCGAGATGGCTGCCTACGTGCTGGATCCGGAGGCCGTCCCGCCGCTGGCGCGGCAGGCAGCCGCCGGTGACGGCCTCTACCCGGTGCCGGGGACGCGGCGACCGGTCAGCGTCGACGCAGCGGCTTCGCCAGCCTAGCGGCCGGCTCCCCGGCCAGGAACTGCTCCAACAGCTCGCTGACCTGCGGCAGCACCTCGTCCTGCAGGGCATAGGTCGACTGGTTGCCGGCGCCCTTGGTGGCTCGCACCAGCCCGGCGCTGCGCAGGATGACGATGTGATGCCACAGGCTGGTGCGCGGTACGCCCAGGCGCTCCGCGATCTCCATGCCCGTCAGCTCGCGCTCGCGCAGCGCGTACAGCACCTTGAGGCGACCCTCGTCGGCCAGCGCCTTCACCAGCTTGACGAGGCGTGGCGGTGGACCGAACTCGTCGCCCATTACCGACTCCTCTGAGACGGGGAACAGGACGAGCGTCGTGCTGCGGTGCTCCACGTAGAAGACGATCGGCCGCGCGGCGTAGCTGGGCGCCATGAGCACATCGCTCAGGTCGGCATCGATGGCCCAGCGCAGGCCATCGGTCACGTGGTCCAGGATGCCAAGCCCATCCATGCGAACCGCCTGGCGGCGGATGGCCACCGCCTCGCGCTCCAGGATCGTCATCAGCCGCTCCTCGTCGGGCGCGAAGGCCTTCTCGTGCCAGAGCCGCAGGACGTGCAGCAGCTCGCCGCGCAGATGCTCCGGGTCGGTGCGCAGGACGTGGCGCATCGCCTTCTGCCATTCCGCCTCGTCCGGGTACGAGGCGCGTCGCAGGTTGCGCTGCGCCTTGGCGTCGCCGGCGGCGGCGGCCTCGATCTGGTCGGCGGTCACCATCCGCAAAACGTGGGCGTTCCAGCGCCCGAGCAGATGCAGTCGCAACTCGTCGGCGTCTACTGCCTCGATCAGGTTGAACAGGCCCGGCACGTCGTGGTCGCCGCCGGCGTCCACCGCCAGGCCCAGGACATGGTCCCAGAAGCGGAGCGATCCGCCGGCGAAGCGACGGATGGCGATGGCATCGGTGCCGAGGTGGCGCTCCTCCTGGCGGACGAGGTCGGAGCTGGCCTCGTAGACGGGATGGCGTTCGTCGTCCAGGAATGCCCACAGCGCGGCGAGCAGCTCGAACGACGCACCCACCGTTATGCGGACGCTGTGCGGTTGCTGCGGCACCCCTGCCACACCGGCGTTCACGAGCGCGAACGATAGCGCACCGTCGCTCGTTGTGCTCGTGTGACGAAATACTTCGACAGCGACCACTTTGGTTGAACGAATCAGTCCCGCCGGAGGTAGACCACTAGGGAAGGGTGTGGCGCCCACTCCTTCCTCTTTCCTACCACCCGCCATGAGGAAATAGTTCATGCACACCAAACGCCTCGCGGCGGCGGGCTTCGCCTTTGTCGTCGCCCTCGCCGCCTGCAGCGCGCCCGGCACCAGCAACCCACCCGGCGGCAGCGGCAACGAATCGCAGCCGCAGGCGGAGAACCAGGTGCTGCGCGTCCCGCTCGGTGGCGAGCCGGCGACGCTCGACCCGAACCGGGCCAGCGACAGCGTTTCAATCACGGTCCTGAACCAGCTGGTGCGCCCGCTCGTCTATTTCGACGCCGACCTCAACACCGTGTCCGAGGGCGGCCTGGCCGAGTCCTGGGACCTCAGTGAGGACGGGCAGACGGTCACCTTCCACCTCAAGGAAGGCCTGAAGTACTCCGACGGCACGGACATCGTGGCCGCCGACTTCGTGACCTCCTGGCGGCGCCTGATCGATCCGCGCACCGCCGCTGACTACTACTACGTGATGCTCGACATCGATGGTGCGAACGACGTGGCCGGCGCGGATCCGGATGACGATGCGGCCGTCGATGCGGCCCTCGAGAGCTTCGGCGTCGAGGCGCCGGATGATGCGACGTTCGTCGTCCACCTGTCACACCCGGCCACCTACTTCGTCTCGATCGCCACCCTGTGGGTCACCGCGCCGATTCGCGAGGACTTCGAGTTTGGCGAGGCCGATACCTACGTGTCGTCCGGTCCCTTCGTGCTCTCCACGTGGGATCACGACTCCCAGCTAGTGCTGGATCCGAACCCGGAGTGGACCTCCGGTTCATCGACCGGGGTCTCGCTGGAGATGCCGGTGATTCCTGATCCGGCGCAGACGGTGGCCGCCTATGAGAACGACGAGGTCGATATCGCTTTCGTGCCGTCGGCCGACGTGCCGCGCATCAAGGAGGATCCGGACCTGAGCCAGCAGGTGGTGCAGGGCGACGTGCTCTCCCTGGAGTACTACGGCTTCGACATGCGGCCGGAGAGTGTCTTTGCGAAGAGCAAGTCCCTGCGCTACGCCTTCAGCGAGGCGGTCGACAAGCAGACGCTGATCGACACGCTGCGCCAGGGCGTCGGCACAGTGGCGGGCTCGGCCGTGCCACCGGGCATGCCGGGCCACCAGGCCGACATCGGCATCCCCTACGACCTTGACAAGGCGGCCACCGACTTCGAGGCCGGCCTGGGTGAGGCGGGCGTCAGCGCCGGCGACATGGCGCTGCAG
>DATEOS010000272.1:0-7524 GCA_035273815.1 Candidatus Limnocylindria bacterium | reverse complement strand
GGCACCGCTACGTGTGCCGTCGAGCGACGCGCCGTGCGCCTGGCAGGCGTCCTCGATGACGAGCAGCCCATGGCGCTTCGCCACCTCCATGATGGCCGGCATGTCGGGCGGGTTGCCGTACAGGCTGACCGGCATGATCGCGCGCGTGCGGGGCGTCAGGGCCGCTTCTATCTGCGCGGGATCCATGGTGAAGCTGGTCGGATCCACGTCGACGAACACGGGGCGCGCGCCCGCATGCAGGACCGCGCTGGCGCTGGCGGTGAAGGTGAACGAGACGGTGACGACCTCATCGCCTTCGCCGATGCCCGCGGCGAGGAGGGCCAGGTGGATGGCGGTGGTGCCGGAGCTGACCGCGATGGCGTGCTGCGCTCCGACAAACGCAGCAAAGCGCTCCTCGAATTCGGCGACTCGGGGACCCTGCGCCAGCTGGCCGGCCTCCATGGCGCTCCAGACCAGCGCCTTCTCCTCTTCGCCCAGCCTGGGGCGCGCGATGGGAATCACGTTTCCTTCCCCTCCGTTCGTGTCCTTGTGGTGCTGTGTGGGCCGATGTGCCAAGGCGACGTACGTCGTGGCTCGTTGGGCGCCGGATTGCCGATTATCCACGATCCTGCCGCTCCGGCCTCCAGCAGCGCATGGTGACCGCCACGCCAGTCGCTATCATGCGGTCCCCGGTCGCCGTCCCATTGTCGGCGCACCCGCCCACCACCGCCAAGCTGGGGAAGCCACATGCAGATTGCCGTCATTGGCCTGGGCTATGTCGGGCTCGTCACCGCCACCTGCCTCGCGCGGCTGGGCCAGCAGGTGGTTGGGCTCGAAGTGGACGCTGAGAAGCTCCAATCACTCGAGCGCGGCGACGCACCTTACTACGAGCCGCACCTCCAGGCGGAGCTGACGCTCCAGCAGCGGGACGAGCACCTGCGCTTCACCCTCGACCCGTCGGAAGCGCTGCGCGAAGCCGACGTCGTCCTGGTGTGCGTGGGCACGCCCTCGGCAGCCGATGGCCGGGCCGACCTGTCCGCGGTCAACGCGGTCTTCGACACGCTTGGGAGCACCCTTGACCACCCCGTCGTCGTGGCGCTCCGCAGTACCGTCCCGGTCGGCACGACCCGGCAGGCCGAGCGTCAGCTGAACAGGGCCCTGACCGGCCGGCAGCTGCCGTGGTCGGTGCCGGTGCTGGCGAATCCGGAGTTCCTGCGCACCGGGCGCGCCATCGAGGACTTCTTGCATCCGTCCCGGGTGATCGTCGGCCGCACGGACCTTGCCGCTGAAGAGGACGTCGAGCTCCTGGAGACCCTGTACCGCGCGCTGGATGCGCCGATCCTGGTCGTCGACGCGGAGAGCGCGGAGCTGACCAAGAACGCGGCCAACGCGTACCTGGCCACGCGAATCAGCTTCATTAACGAGCTTGCGGCGCTGTGTGACGCGACGGGTGCGGGCGTCGACGACGTCCTGCGCGGGATCTCGTCCGACCCCCGCATCGGGGGTGACTACCTTCGGCCTGGCATCGGCTACGGGGGGTCCTGCCTCCCCAAGGACGTGCGGTCCATGATCGCCATGGGGCGCGAGCACGATGTGCAGCTGGCGCTGGCCATTGCCGTGGATGCGGTCAACGCGAGCCAGCCGGAGAAGGCAGCCGACCAGGTAGCGCGCGAGCTCGACGGCGACCTTGGCGGCAGGCGCGTCGCGCTGCTGGGCCTCGCCTTCAAGGCCGGGACGGATGACACCCGCGACTCCCCGGCGCTCGCGCTGGCGGAAGTGCTGCGCGATCGCGGTGCGACGGTGGTGGGCTGCGACCCGAAGGCAGCGAGTGCCGCCGTGCGCCAACTCCCGTGGCTGACGGTCTGTGCCGGACCGACCGAGGCGGCGACGGATGCAGACGTTGTCGTGCTGGCCACCGATTGGCCGGAGTACCTCACCCTCAGTGCGAACGACCTGGCCGCGGTGATGCGCGGCGACCTCCTGTTCGACGCGAAGAACGCCCTCGATCCGGCGCCCGTTCGCGCGGCGGGGCTGCGCTACCTGGGCGTGGGCCGCCGCTCCATGTCAGGGTCCTGACCCTCCCCCGCCCGCTCTGCCAGCAGCCAGGCACAGAAGCGGTCGATCCCCTCGGCAAATGAGATGTCGGGTGCCCAGCCCAGGGCCTCGCGCGCGCGGCTGATGTCGGCATGGGTAGCGGGCACATCGCCAGGCTGCGCGGGAGCCGGCTGGCGATCCGCCTCGACGCCCAGGGCTCGTTCCAGCTCGTCAATGACGTGCGAGGTCGTGACCGGCTGATCGCTGCCCACATTCACGACCAGGTGTCCGTCATCCACGTTCGCCAGGCGCAGCAGCGCATCCACGACATCGGTCACGAAGGTGTAATCCCGCAGTCCGCGGCCCTCATCGAACAGCACCACCGGCTCGCGGTCGAGGATGCGGCGAGCGAAGGCGTGGATGGCGAGGTCGGGCCGCTGGCGCGGGCCGTATACCGTGAACAGCCGTGCGACTCCAGTCGGCAGGCCAGTCGCCTGGTGGTGCGCAAAGGCGAGAGCCTCGCCGGCGATCTTGGTTGCGCCGTACGGCGACTCCGGCCGCCCGCGGGCCTGGTCCTCGGCGAAGGGGCGCCGATCATCACTGCCGTAGATCGAGCTGGAGGAGGCAAAGACCACGCGCGCGCCGACCGACGCAGCCGCGGACAGCGTGTTCTGGAACCCGACGATGTTGGTCGCCACGTAGCCTGCCGGATCCGCGATCGACGGCCGCACGCCGGCCCGTGCCGCGAGGTCGAAGATCACCGCCGGCTCGAGTTCGCGGACTGCCGCGAGCATCGCGGTCGCGTCTCTCGTGTCCGTCTCACGCAGCACGAAGGCCTGCGATCCGAGGGCGCCGTGCAGGTTCCGCAGCTTGGTCTCACGACCGTACGTGGACGCTTCGAACGCATCGAGCGCGGCGACCTCCCAGCCATCGGCCAGAAGGCGGTCGACGAGCGTGCTGCCGACGAAGCCCGCCCCTCCGGTGACCAGTGCCCGACGCGCGCGCGGTGTACCCATCACGGCCGCGCCGTCCGTCGCAGCCATAAGGCGCTGATGACGGCCGAGGCAAAGACCCACGTCACATAGCCAACCACGGTCAGCAGCGCGACATCCCAGGCGTCCAGCCATCGGCGCAATACGAACGTCACCGCCACCGCGACCACGCCTCCGCCAACGCAGGCCAGCGCCACGGCCGTCAGCCACGCGATGAGACGTTCCCGGGTCACGCGGCGAACCCTACCGGTTCGCGCCACGGGCCGCATGGTTGCCCAAGGTTGCGCATGCCCGGATAATCCCGTCCCGGCCCCTGCCCGGCCCAACGAAGGAATGACAGTGACCGAGAGCCCATCCGAACTTCGCGCCGCGATATCGTCCACACGTCTCATCGCGGCTTCAGAGAGAACCAGCGGCGAGCCGGAGATGCGGCTCGATCCAGATCCACGCTTGGCTGGCGCGCCAGGCGATCCGCGCGACGTGCGGCTCTACCGCCGCATGCGCTTCATCAGGCGCTTCGAGGAGACGCTGCTGTCACTCTTCGAGGAGGGCGTGCTGAATGGCACGACGCATGCCTGCGTCGGCCAGGAAGCCGACTGCGTGGCCGTGATCGAGCACCTGCGGCCCGGTGACCACATCTTCAGCAATCACCGCTGCCACGGCCATTACCTGGCCTGGACCGGGGACGCCGTGGGGCTGCTGGCGGAGGTGATGGGCAAGGCGCATGGCGTGGTGGATGGCATCGGCGGCAGCCAGCACCTGTGCGCTCCGGGGTTCAAGTCGAACGGCATCCTCGGCGGCACGTTGCCCGCCGCGGCGGGGATCGCGCTGGCCATGAAGCTCGCCGATGACGACGCGATCAGCACGGTGTTCATGGGCGACGGTGCCTGGGGCGAAGGCGTCGTCTACGAGACGATGAACATGGCGGCGCTATGGGAGCTGCCGCTGCTGGTGGTGGTCGAGAACAACGGCTATTCGCAAAGCACGCCCATCCGGCTGAACATGGCCGGCGACATCCAGGGTCGCTTCGCCGCCTTCGGCATCGAGACAGCCCACATCGATTCCACCGATGTGCTTGAGATCGACGCCGTTGCGGCACGGCAGGTCGAGGCGGTCCGCAGCACGCGGCGGCCGCACGGCCTGATCATCGACACCTATCGGCTCTGCCATCACAGCAAGAGCGATGACAATCGACCGGAGGCCGAGATCGCGGAGCGCTGGACCATCGAGCCGCTGGTCATCCACGGTCGCCGCCTGCCGGACGACGTCCGGGCGCGAGTGGATGCCGACGTGGAAGGGGCGCTCAACGAAATCGTGGCGCGGGAGCTGTCCTGATGCTGGTTCGAGAGCTCAATGCCGCCCTGCACCACTTCCTCGAGACCGACCCGCGGGTGGTCGTGCTGGGCGAGGACATCGCCGATCCTTACGGCGGCGCATTCAAGGTCACGCGCGGCCTGACGACCGCTTACCCGGACCGCGTGCTGACCACCCCGGTCAGCGAGGCCGGCATGGTCGGCGTTGCCGCCGGGCTGGCGATGTCCGGCTATCGGCCCATCGTCGAGATTATGTTCGGGGACTTCGTGTCGCTCGCCTTCGACCAGATCGTCAACCACGTGACGAAGTACCCAGCCATGTATGCCGGTCGCGTCACCTGCCCGGTGATCGTGCGCGTGCCGTCGGGCGGTCACCGCGGGTATGGGCCGACCCACAGCCAGAGCCTCGAGAAGCACTTCCTGGGCGTGCCGGGGCTCCTGGTCGTCGCCGCCTCGCCCTTCCACGACCCGGCGGCGATCCTGGGCGCCCTGCTGCAGCGCGACGAACCGGTGATCTACGTCGAGCACAAGCTCCTCTACGCAGAGCCGATCGTGCGGCCGGACCGAGGCCGTGTTGGCGACGCGGTCGGGCGCGAGGGCGGAAGCCCTGGCAGCCTCCCCGCCGTCACGCTGTCGTTCGTCGAGCCGGCCGACTGCACCGCGACGGTGCTGGCCTATGGCTACACGGCCCTCCTCGCGATGCGCGCGCTCGAGGAGCTCGCCATCGAGGAGGAGGTGTTTGCCGAGCTGGTGGTGCCCGCCCAGCTGGCGCCCATGGACTGGGCTCCGGTGCTGGACTCGGTAGATCGAACGGGCAGCCTCGTCACCGTCGAGGAGGGCATGGCCGGTTGGTCGTGGGGCACCCAGGCGGCGGCGGACGTCGGCGCGCTGCGATTCGGCAGGCTGCGTCATCCGGTCGCGGTCACCGCCAGCGGGCCTGGCGTGATCCCGAGCAGCCGCGCGCGAGAGCGCCAGGTGCTGGTCGGCCTCGACCAGATCAAGCATGCCGTGCGTGAGGCGTGCCGGTGATCCCGGTCAACGTGCCGTGGACCGACGTCAACAGCGAGACGGCTTTGGTCGTTGCCTGGCATGTCGCCGATCGCTCGGAGGTCGCGGCCTCCAAGAGCCTGGTGGACGTCGAAACCAGCAAGGCCGCGCTCGAGATCGAGTCGCCGGCCGACGGTTACGTCCTCCAGCTGGTCGCCGCCGGCAGCGCGGTTACCGTGGGCGAGCCGATCGCCTACGTCTTCGCGGCGGAGGCGGAGCTCGAGGCATACATCGCCACGCGCCCCGCTGGCGACGCGGAGGCCGATGCGGCCAGCGGCGTGCGGGCGACGGCCAGCGCACGGCAACGCGCTGCGGAGCTCGGGGTGGACCTGGGCGACATCGCCCGCCCTGGGCTCATCACGGCGAAGGACGTGGAAGCGGCCGCCGCGGCGGCCAACCAGCTCCCGCGGCCGACCGCCTCGACCCTGCCAGGCCTGATCCAAGCGCCCGCCCGGATGCGCCGCCTGCTCCTGATCGGCGCCGGGCTGGGGGCCACCCAGGTGATCGACATTCTCGGAACGGGCTCGGACGCGGCCGGCGTCGGCATCGTGGACGACAACACCGACTTCTGGGGCCGCGACATTCGCGGACTCCCGGTGGTGGGCGGCAGCGAGCGCATCGCCGAGTTATGGGAGGAGCAGGGGTTCGACGCGGCCGTGATCACCATCAGCACCTCGGTCGAGGCGCGGGCTCGCCTGCGTCAGCTGTGCCAAACGGCCGGTGTGCCCCTCGCCAACGCGATCGACCCGACTGCGAGGATCACCACCGGCGTGAGCATCGGCACCGGCAACGTGATCTGCGCCTTCGTGCACTTCGGCACCGACACGGCCATCGGCGACAACAACTTCATCTCGGCCTTCAACAGCTACGACCACCACAACGTGCTGGGCTCTGACATCTCGACCGGGCCCGGCTGCATGACGTCGGGCGAGGTCCGCATCGAGGATCGGGTTCGGCTCGGCACCGGCATCTTCGTCGAGCCGAAGCTCACGATCGGAGAAGGATCGGTCGTCACCTCGGGCGCGACCATCGTCCGCTCGGTGCCACCCGGGCATGCGGTCAAGACCAAGGTCGTTACCACGACCGTCGTCCCGCTGCGCACCCCGTCCTGAGTCGATCGCCGCGGCGGCCGGTTACGGCCAGTAAGGATTGGGACCCGGCTTTCCAGCTCCGTTGAAATATTGGCCCGTGCGGTTGATGACGTTTCCGATGATCCTGCGGTCGACGTCGTCGCGAACCGGAGCCGTGGCCCCGGCGCGGTCGAGGACGGCCGCATATGCGCCACCGGGGTCGCCGGCGGCCACCGATAACCCGCCGCACCGCGGAGTCGCGGCGTACACATCGCCGGCGTCTTCCCGCCCGCCCCTGATCCCGTCGGCGACGTTGCCGGACACGTAGACGGACGCCGCGAATTCGCGGGGGGTGACGTCGCTGGTCTGCTCATCCCAGAAAAGCTGGCCATCCGTAAGAGGACCGGAGCGATACCAGTTGTTGACGAGGTTCAGGCTGCGTGGGTTCCCGTGGGCTGCGTCCTGGCCCCAGTTGTAGATGACGTTGTTCACCACGTCCACGCATTCCGCCCCCTGGAAGCGCGGCATGCGCGTGTTCGAGGTGGTGAACAGGTCACGCCAAAAGGTGAGGTTTCGCGGCGCCGGGAGACTGGGTTCGAGCTGAGTGATGTTCGCCCCCGTGCTGTGGCCACCCTCCGCGGTGGTTCCCTCGCCATGAGCGGACAGGTACAGCCCTTCGCCCATGATCGAGTTCTGGACCGTCAGGTTGCGAACGTCGCCAAGGACGGCGAGCCCGCCGATGTCCGGCCCCCAGATCATCGTCACGTGGTCAACGACGATGTTCGCGACCGGGTTGTTGGCGCCGTTGATGGTGAGCGCATCCACGTCGCTGGGATCGTCGACTTGGTCACCGGGCCGTAGGCGGAGGTGGCGCAGGATGACCTCGGAGGTGCGCAAGAGAAGCGCACCGTTGCGGACGGCAATTCCGGGTGCCGGAGCTGTCTCGCCGGCAACCGTCACGTAGGGGTCCTTCACATGGATGGTGCTGCGCAGGCTGATGGTTCCGCCGACCTTGAAGACCACGATCCGCGATCCGGACGCCTCCAGTGCCGCGCGCAGCGAGCCAGGGCCGTCATCGGCGAGGGTTGT
>DATEOS010000271.1:0-3836 GCA_035273815.1 Candidatus Limnocylindria bacterium | reverse complement strand
CTGCAGCGCGCCCAGGATGAGGTCAAGCGGTGGGTGAACCGCTGGTTTTCCGGCGGCTTCCAGATCGCGGGCCTCGGGCGCGACATCACACCCGCCGATGCCGCAATTGGAGCCGCGCCGGTGGTGCTCGACGCCATTGGCGCGCTCGTCCTCCGCGACCTGCTTGACGACGAAGCGTTCGAGGTGCTCATCGGCCCTTGGCGCGAGCTGGACGCGGACGCCGAGGCCTAGCGCGGACCAGGCCGATCGTCAAGATCGGGCCGATTGGCTCTGGTGGCTCTCGTGGGTCGGCCGCAAGGATTCAGCCATGAACGCTCGCGACCAGATGCGCCGATCCCCCACCTGGAGCCAGTACCTCACCGACCCCGCCGGCCGCCTGATCCCGGAGCGCTGGCACGGCGGCACCCTCATCGGCATCAAGGCGATCCACACGATCCTGTTCGCCTCAATCGGTGCAGCCATCGCGCTCTTCGTCTGGGATGGCATCCGCGGCCGGCCACGACGCCGCACGGCGTATGCGCTGGGCATCGCCCTCGGCGAGACGGCGGTCTACGCCAGCAACAACCAGGTCTGCCCGCTCACGCCGCTCGCGGAGCAGTTCGGCGCCGAGTCGGGCAGCGTCGTCGACATCTTTCTGCCCGATGCGGTGGCGCGCCGCATTCCGGTCGTCAGTGGCACGGTCCTCGTCCTGGGCATTGCCCTCAACACCCGCGCGGTCATCACCCGTCGCCACCGTCTAGCGCGAAACGGTGGCGGTGATGGGTAGCCGGATCGCCGATGCCGGTCGGCTCGATCGCGCGTAGTACACCAGCGCCGCGACGCCGATGACCGCCATCACGGCGAAGAGGTAGACGGCTCCCATCGTCGCATGCGGTGTCGTCGGATCGGCCGAGTAGCCCAGCCACTGGTCGACGGCCACGCCGATCGACTCGAGCAGCCCGAAGACGAGGTAGCTGCCCGCGAGGAGCGCGCCGTATGGTCGCCGGGTCCAGCTCAGCCAGCCGATGATCGCGGCACCCGGCAGCCAGAAGACCAGGTCCTGGACGAAGACCGGGTTCGTGGCGATACCGGTGCCTTCCAGGAACGAGGTCGGGTCATCGGCCACCATGGCCGGGACGATGGTCCGGAGCCACACCAGCGTGTTGAGGACCACGATCGTCAGGATGTACCCGCCCACGATGCGGGCGGCAGGCATCGGGAGGCGCTCCTCGACCGAGGCTGGTCGGGCGTGCATCAGCTGCAGACCCAAGCCGAACGCCGTGGACGAGAGGGCTGCGCAGTACACCAGGAACAGGCTGTTGAACGGCGTCGCCACCAGCAGCATGAAGCCGTTGTAGGCGAGATAGGACAGGGCGCCCAGGCGGGCGATGAGCGCCCATCGCGGCCATCGGTGCTCCGCCAGCAGTGAGCCAATCAGCAGTGGCACGCCCAGCACGAGCATGATCAGCGCCGTGCCGTGTCCGCTCCCATTCATGACGGCCGGACCGTTGAGGACGCCTGGCACCAGCAGCGTCAGAGCCGCGGCCGCCGCATTCGCCACGACGGCCAGCCAGAGAACCCGGTTCGTGATTGATGACCCGCCGGACATCGTTCGTCCTCCTTGAGGTTGTGCCTCAACGGTGGCAAACGGCGCGGAGATCGGACAGGGCCAAAGCGACTGCCGCAGCGGACCATTCGGACTAGGTCGCGCCTGTCTCGCGCTGGCGAAGCGCCTCCAGCCCATCGAGGATGACGTCGATCGCGAACTCGAACTCGAACTGATCGTCGCAGCCGCTGCCGACGACCGAGGATTCGTCGTGCGCGACCTGCTTCAGGATCGCAGTGATGTTCGGGTACGCCTGCGACATCTGCCGGATCATGAGCTCCTGGACCTCGGGCGTCATGGAGGCCGAGCTGCTGTCGTCGAACAGCTCCTGGGTGAAGCCCAGCACCCGGCTGCCAAGGGTGTGGAAGGCATGGTGCATGAGGTCTGGGGAGAAGCCACCGGCCAGCATGATCCCGCCCATGCTGTCCATGTAGCGCATGACCGCCGCGCTCGCCTCCGTCCGTGAGGCGATCACGGCCGATGCCCACGGATGGAGCCGCATGACGCGCCTGGCAGCCAGGATCCGATCCCGCGCGGCGGCCTTCCAGTCCGCGCCACCCCCATCGGTCAGGTCGATCTCGCCAACCACGGCGTCGACCATCCCATTCAGCAGGTCGTCCTTGTTGGCGACGTGGTTGTAGAGCGCCATCGCCTCGACCGACAGCTCCTGGCCGAGTCGGCGCATGCTCAACGCGTCGATCCCCTCTCGGTCCGCCAGCTCGACTGCAGCCGCCAGCACGCGTTCCCGGTTCAGCGGGACGCGGCGTTCGGCGGCAGCGGATTCCCTGATCGCCATGCTCGACTCCAAGCGTACACCGTAAACACTTGACAAGCTGCCCTACTTACAGCGTAAACTCAAGCCATAAGTTTACAGCGTAAGTACGAGGGCTCATTCATGACCGCCGAGACCAGTCCCAAGGCCACCCCCAAGCAGGCTTGGCTGCCGCCGCGCTGGTTCATCCGCGCCGCCTGGGTTACCCACCGCGCTATCTACAACGTGACCGGAGGAAACCGCGGGCTGAAGATCCCAACCGACGATCAGTGGGGAATCATGCGATTGCACAGCGTCGGTCGGCGCAGCGGTGCCGAGCGGGTGGCGATCCTGGCGTACTTCGAGGATGGCCCGAACCTCGTCACCCTGGCGATGAACGGCTGGGGCGCCCCCGAGCCGGCCTGGTGGCTCAACCTCCAGGCCAAGCCGGATGCAACCATCGACCTGAAGGGCGGCGAGTCCCGTCCTATCCACGCCAGACTGGCCACTGCCGAGGAGCGTCCGCGGCTCTGGGCCCGATGGGGTCACTACAACGGCGAGAACATGGAGGGCTGGGCCGCGCGGCGGCAGAAGGAGACCGCGGTCGTCATCCTAGAACCGGCTCTTCCAGTACCCAGCAACAGCTGAAGGATCAATCTCATGACGAGCAACGAAACCACCACTCCCAGGTCCCAGGCCAAGCTGCCGCCGCGCTGGTTCATCCGCGCCGCCTGGGCGGTCCACCGCGCGATGTACTCCCTCACAGGCGGCCGCTTTGGCCTCCGCAAGGCGTCCGAGAAGACGTGGGGCATGATGCGGCTCCGGACCATTGGTCGGCGGAGCGGCCAGGAGCGAGTCGCGATCCTTGGCTTCTACGAGGACGGCCCGAACCTGGTCACCATGGCCATGAACGGCTGGGGCGAGGCAGAGCCGGCCTGGTGGCTGAACCTGCAGGCCAGCCCGGACACGATCGTCGAGCTGCCGGACGGTCCGCGATCCGTCCACGGCCGTGCCGCTACGGCGGAGGAGCGGCCGCGGCTGTGGGCGCGCTGGGCCACCTACGACGGCCCGGACAAGCTCGACTCGTGGGCCAGCCGACGACCCCGCGAGACCGCCGTCGTCATCCTGGAGCCGAGGTAGGGGCAGTGGACGCCAAGCTCATCTCGTTCGGTGAAGTCGAGATCGACGGCCAGCGTTTCACAAACGACGTCGTGGTGGAGGCCGGGCAGGTACGAAAGCGCCGGAAGGGCCCATCCAAGGGATACAAGGCTCGGTTCGGCCACACGCCGCTGTCGGCGGATGAGGAGATCCCGTGGTCGTCGGCCCGGCTGATCATCGGCACCGGCGCCTCCGGCCAGCTGCCGGTGATGGACGAGGTCTATGCGGAAGCCGGCCGCCGCGGCGTGGAGATCGTCGCCCTTCCGACCAGTGAGGCTTGCGAGCTCCTTGTGCGCGAGGACGAATCGGACCTGGCCGCGATACTCCACATCACCTGCTGAC
>DATEOS010000270.1:0-2155 GCA_035273815.1 Candidatus Limnocylindria bacterium | reverse complement strand
GGTTTCACCGATCTCCTGGGCGGCGCGCGCCAGCGCGGCCACACAGCGCAGGAACCCGCGATTCGGCTCATGCGAATAGGGCACCGGGCCGAAGCCCTTCCAACCGTTGCGGCGCAACTGGTCGAGCCCGCGGTGATACCCGGTCCGGGCGTACGCGTAGGCGGCCACCGGCTGGTCCTCGGCCAGCGCCTGCTCGGCGAGCACCGCCCAAGCCACCGACGCGCTCGGGTGCGCGGCGGCGACGATGGCCGGTTTCTCACCGGCTGCCAACTCGCCTTCCGCCTCGGTATCCCCCGGTAGCAGCACCGGATCTGGCCCCAGCAGGTCACCCATTCGCGTCATAGGCCTATTGTGCCGTGCGGGCGTATGCCGCCAGTGATTAGGCTTGTGCAGAAGCGTTCGCGAGGGAGGACTGCAGTAGGAATGTCGAACCCAACAGAGCCCGGCAAGCCGCAGGAGCCCACCCCGGATGCACCGGAGACCGACGATTCCGCCGAACGGCGGTTCACCGCACCGTCGGGTTTCGACGGATCCACCCAGATCATCCATTCGGTGCCCGAACCCCCCACCGAGATCTTTTCCGCCAGCGAGCCCACCGAGATGATCGACACCACCAAAGTTGCTGGGCCGCAGGTGATTCCGGCACGCGACGATGCGCCCAAGCCTCCCGGCACGCAGCGCAGCTGGGGCTGGGTCATCGCGGTGGTGCTGGTCATCGCGGCGCTGGTCGCCCTGGCCGTGCTGGGCACGGTGCTGCTGACCCGCGGCAACGCGAACGCGGCCTCGCAGGAGGACCAGGTCCGCTCGACCATCGAGAGCTTCGACGCCGCCATCCAGAAGGGTGATCTGACCGCACTGCGGGACATCACCTGCGGGGCGACCCGGGAGTCCTACGTCAACTACGACGACGACTCGTGGGCCGACACGCACGAACGGGTGGCGGCAGCCAAGCAGTACCCGGTGGTGGCCAGCATCGACGAGGTCGTCGTGGTCGACGGTCACGCCGAGGCCAACGTCACGACGTTCATGGCCAACGCTCCGCAGACCCGCTCGACCCGCAGCTTCGATCTGCAGTTCCGCGACGATCAGTGGAAGATCTGCCAGGACGGCTGATCCCGGACTCAAAGTTCGGTCGCCCGGCAAATCGCACTCAGTACTTCCCAAAGCAAAAGGTGGGGAACTGATAGGCCTTTCGGCTGTGCGATAGTCCCGGCCATGTTGTGGATGGCGTTACCACCCGAGGTTCATTCGGCACTTCTGAGCACCGGACCGGGTGCCGGTCCGCTGCTGGCCGCCGCCACCGCGTGGCAGAAGTTGAGCATCGAATACGCCTCGGCGGCAGCCGAATTGACCACCACGCTCGGCGCAGTGCAGGCCGGCGCCTGGGAGGGTCCCAGCGCTCAGCAGTACGTCGTCGCGCACTCCCCCTTCCTCGGCTGGTTGGCCCAGGCGAGCGCGAACAGCGTGGCGACCGCGGCCCAGCACGGAACGGCGGCGGCCGCGTATTCGACGGCACTGGCCACCATGCCGACGCTGGCCGAACTCGCGCTGAACCACTCCACCCGCAGCGTGCTGGTGGCGACGAACTTCTTCGGCATCAACGCCATCCCGATCGCGCTCAACGAAGCCGACTACGTCCGGATGTGGGTGCAGGCCGCCACCACCATGAGCACCTATGAGGCGATATCGGCCGCCGCGGTGACGGCCAGCCCGGCCACTGCGCCTGCGCCGCCGGTGCTGCTGCCAGGTGTCGGCGAACTGGGCGCCGCGATGGCGAGCGCGCTCACCTCCCAACCGCAGGCGGTCGACTCGGCGGCCGCGCTGAATTCGTCGAACGCCCTCGCCGACTCCCTGCGCGGATACTTCGATTCGTTGCCCGGCGGCGATCTCATGTGGGAATTCCTGCAGGACCCGCTGGGCAACAGCCTCCGGTTGATCACCGATTTCCTGACCAACCCGACGCAGGCCCTCAACACCTGGGGCCCGCTCCTGGCCGCGGTGGCCTACCAGGCGATCTCCTGGGTGGGCGCGTTGACCACCTACCCGTCGATCCTGCTCGCCCCCATGATGGCGGCCGCCGCGGTGGGCATCGTGATCGGCGTCGTCGCCTTCCTGCTGGTCGAGTTCCTCAAATTCGGCGATCTGCCGCCCCTGG
>DATEOS010000269.1:0-2068 GCA_035273815.1 Candidatus Limnocylindria bacterium | reverse complement strand
CGAAACGCCGGCCGAGCCGGGTAAGGGTGAGCATGCCCGAAGGCCAGCAGTCGATCTCGATTTGGTAGTCGGCGACGCGCACCGCATCGGCATCCAGGAATGCGACGGTGACCGGGCCGACCCGGAGGTCGTCGTCACCGGTCACCGCTTCAGCCTCTCCGTGCGTCGTGTCGCCCGTGCCGGTCGTCAGCACGAATGCCGCCGGCGCCCGGCGCGTTTCGTCGCTCACGTCAGGCCCCGTAGGGCTTGCCGCACTCCGGGCAGAACTTGGGCGAGCCATCCGCCTGGGCGCCGCAGTGCTGGCATGCCCGCTTGGCGGCGATCGAGGTGCCGCACTCGGGGCAGAACTTGCCCCCCTGCGTCTTGGCACCGCACTGCGGGCACACGGCTGACGCAACCTGTGCCAGGTCGCGCTGGCCCAGGTAGTCCACGCTGCGCGCCTTGGACTGGGCCTGTTCGCGGGCAGCCTGCGCCTGGGCCGACGCGATCTCCTCGTCGAGATCCGGCGCGCACGACTCGCACAAGCCCGCCTTCTTGTTCCAGCAGACCGGCTCGCACACCCAGTTCCCGCAGCGGGTGCACTGCTTGAAGATGGGACTGATCTCCCGCACCGCCGCGTTCAGCGCCGAGTCGTGCTGCGAGCCCGCCACCATCGACTGGAGCTGGTCGGTGGTCTGCGCCGCGCGGCCGAAGATGCCGCCGAGCAGCGACGCGGCCACGTTCGCGGCCGCCGATGCGGCGCCGAGCTTGTTGGCCTCGAACGTCGACATGTAGCCGTTGCCGCACTTCTCGCACATGAACTTGAACTGGAAGCCCCGCGTCGAGGAGAGGTCCTGATAGTTGCTGGTGAACGGGATGTTGGGCATCGAGGCGCTCCTTTTGTCGCTAACCTGTGCCCCGGCGGCTGGGGCGTCAAGCAGCCCGGGGGCTCAGGGCTTGTCGGCCGCCGGCATTTCGAACGGCCTCGGTCGCTTCTTCGGGATCCAGAAGAACCTCGAAGGCTTCGCGATGAAGGCCCGCCGCAGCGCCGCCCACAGCACCGTCCGGTCGTCCCGTGTCAGGTCCCGGGCCCGCGCCGCCGTGAGCAGGGCCAGCCACGCCGAGACCGTGAAGTTGAAGAAGCCGATCACCGCGATCCCGGCAGCACCCCACACCAGGTCCTTCGGCATCAGCTCGCCCACGTCGCGCAGCGGCAGGATCCCGTACGCCGCCGCCGCGGCGTGCAGCGTCACGTGTCGCACCTCGAGCGCGATGCCGAAGAACCGGCTCAGCAGCACCGGCATGAAGCCCAGCAGGAATCCGAGTGCCGCGTAGCCGATCATCCCGCCGAGGTTGTGCTCGATGAAGTCGCCCAGCTTCTGGGCCAACGCCTTCCCGAAGATCCGCTTGATCCGCACGTCGTCCCGGGTCGCCTCCGGGAGCCGGCGGTACGCGCTCCAGTTGCTGGCCGCGCCGGCTGCCAGGCTCGAAAGCCAGAGGAAGAAGCCGGTGACCGCCGCGTAGACGATCGTCAGCGACCCCACCGGGCTCACGCCGCGCAGCGCGTGCTCCGCCTCCGGCGTCGACAGGAACCAGCGGCCCGTGGCCAGGTGCACCAGGTAGTCCAGGACCAGCGCGAGCGTCGCCGTGGCTGCGACGTTGGAGATCGTGACCGCCGCCTGCGACCGCGAGATCGCCGCGATCAGCTCGACGTTGTGCTCCATGTCTCCCTTGTCGGCGAGGGAGGAGGCCAGGGCCGAC
This sequence comes from Candidatus Limnocylindria bacterium, assembly GCA_035273815.1. GTDB lineage: Bacteria > Chloroflexota > Limnocylindria > QHBO01 > QHBO01 > DASSCW01. The sequence goes on along the minus strand of DATEOS010000269.1, from coordinate 328 downwards.
GCTGTCATGGCCGGCTGCTTCGATGCCAGCGAAAAGTGGAAGATCTGGAGGATCCAGAAGCTCACGGTGTAGTTGAACGCGAGCCCGAGGCCGAGCACGACCGGGGCGAGTGGCAGCGCCGAGAGCCCGAACTTCACCAGTGCCGTGAAGGCGGTGACGCAGCCGCCGTACGCACCCGCCCGCAGGTTGGCCCACCACTCCTTCCGCGATCGTACCACGTAGTGCTCGCCGGTGCTCCCGGTGTATTCCGTGATCTTGAGGGCCAGTCGCTTGACTTCGGCCCGGCCCACGGCCCGGATGCTGTAGTCGGTCGCCAGCGCCCGTACCA
>DATEOS010000268.1:0-2152 GCA_035273815.1 Candidatus Limnocylindria bacterium | reverse complement strand
CGTAGTTCTTCGTCAACCCCTTGGCCACCAACGGTGTGCGCCCGCACGGCGCAGGTGTCGGGAACTTGATCCGGGCCACCTTGTCGGCCACGCGCTCGTCGTCGAGCTCGGCGATCATCCGCTCGGCCCGGCGCAGCATGTTCTGCGCCGCAACGGCTTTCGTGGCTTTGGCACCCATCTTGGCAGCCTGTGCGCGCAGCGCGGACGCCTTCTTCTCGGCGTTGGCGCGTTCCCGGCGCCGACGTTGTTCGTCGGTGGCACGCGCATCGAGATACTTCTGCCAGCCCATGTTGTAGACGTCGGCCTCCCCGCGGACCGCGTCCAGGAACCACACCTTGTTGACGACGTCGGCGAGCAGGTCCACGTCGTGGCTGATGACGATGAGACCGCCGTCGTGGTTCTGCAGGAACCCGCGCAGCCAGGTGATCGAGTCGGCGTCGAGGTGGTTGGTGGGCTCGTCGAGCAGCAGGATGCCCTTGCCGTTCTGCCCGGCGTCGGCGAACAGGATCCGGGCCAGCTCGATCCGCCGCCGCTGACCGCCGGACAGCGTGCCGATGGTCTGCGCCAGGGCCCGGTCCGGCAGCCCCAGGTTCGCGCAGATCCGGGCCGCCTCCGCCTCGGCCGCGTACCCGCCGAGGCCGGCGAACTGGTCCTCCAGCGCGCCGTACCGCCGGACCAGCTTCTCGTCGGAGCTCTCCTCCAGCTGCACCTCGAGCTTCTGCATCTCGGACAGCAGGGTGTCCAGCCCGCGGGCGGACAGCACCCGGTCGCGGGCGGTCACGTTCAGGTCGCCGGTGCGCGGGTCCTGCGGCAGGTAGCCGACCTCACTGGTGCGCTCGACCGCGCCGGCGAACGGCTGACCCTCACCGGCCAGCACCTTCAGCGTGGTGGTCTTGCCGGCGCCGTTGCGGCCGACCAGGCCGATCCGGTCGCCGGGCTGCACCCGCAGCGTGGTGGGGTGGATCAGGATCCGGGCGCCGGCGCGGAGCTCCAGTCCAGTGGCGGTGATCATGGGAAACGTCTCGCTCTCGAAGGATGGGGCTGACTCAGGGCACAGAGACGCGCCGGCCGGTGAGACGGTCGGCGCGGGGCGGGTCAGCCTTCGCAGAGCAGCACCCGGCAAGTGTACCGGGCGGGCCGCCGCGAACCCCAACCGATTAGCCGGCAAGATCAACGGGTACACGCCAGCCACCGGCCCACAGCGGCGAGCGAGGACGAGATGGAACTCAACGAGAACGCCCGGATCGACACCAGCCAGATCGAGGACCAGCGATCCGGAGGCGGCGGAGGCGGCGGCCTCGGCGGCCTGCCGATCGGCGGTGGCGGCATCACCGGCATCGTCATCACGGTGCTGCTCGCCCTGGTCGGCGGATACTTCGGCGTCAACCAGATCGGCGGCAGCGGGACGACGACGCAGAGCGGCGACAACACGTCGCTGGCCCAGCAGTGCTCCCAGCCGGACGCCACCGACCAGTTGGACTGCCGCAACGCGCTCTACGTCAACTCGATCCAGGACTACTGGACCGAGGCCCTGCCGCAGACCTTCGGCGAGCAGTACCAGCCGTCCAAGACGGTGTACTTCGCCAACCAGGTGCGCACCGGCTGCGGCGCCGCCGACTCCGGGACGGGCCCGTTCTACTGCCCGGCCGACGACCGGGTCTACATCGACCTCACCTTCTACCGCCTGCTCGCCGACCAGCTCGGCGCGCCGGGCGAGTTCGCCCAGCCGTACGTGCTGGCCCACGAGTACGGCCACCACATCCAGGACCTGCTCGGCACCGAGGCGCAGATGCGCCGCCAGCAGCAGCGCGATCCGGACCAGGCGAACGCGCTGTCGGTGAAGCTGGAGCTGCAGGCGGACTGCTATGCCGGCGTCTGGGCCAAGAACGCCACCGGCACCGACGACGGCAGCGGCCAGAAGATCTTCACCAGCATCACCGAGGAGGACATCCAGCAGGGCCTGGACACCGCGGCGAAGATCGGCGACGACACGCTGCAGCAGCGCAGCGGCGGCCAGGTGGATCCGCACAGCTTCACGCACGGTACATCCGCCCAGCGTCAGCAGTGGTTCAAGACCGGGTACGACAGCGGCTCCGGGAAGAGTTGCGACACGTTCAAGCAGGGCGCGGTGTCCTGACCTCGGGCTCGCGGA
>DATEOS010000267.1:0-2046 GCA_035273815.1 Candidatus Limnocylindria bacterium | reverse complement strand
AGCGGCTTCTTCTGGAAGCAGCCCGTCCGATCCATCTCCTGGTACTTGGCCAGCGCGGTGGCCCACGCCGAGCCGGCAAAGGTGGCCTGGCCCGCCTGCATCTTCTTGTCGAAGTCCCGGTCGGGGCCGTAGACAAGGGTTGCGACCAGCGCGTACGGGACCAGCTGGGTCACCCAGTTGTCCTGGATTCCCAGGGCGAAAGCGGGAGTGCCCTTGGCGGCGGCGGCCCGGCAGAAGGCCAGCAGCTCGGTCCAGGTCCTCGGCGGAGTGAGCCCGGCCTTGTCCAGCGCCTGCTCGTTGTAGACCGCGCCGATCGCGTTGAGCCCGAAGACCGCGTTGTAGGTCTTGCCGTTGTACTGCGCGACCGTCTTGACGGCGTCCGGCAGCTTCGCGGCCCATGGCTGACCGGAGAGGTCGAGCAGGTAGCCCGGCTTGCCCAGCACGTAGGTGGCGCCGGGGTTGCCGTTGCCCGGCCAGACCGACATCACGTCGGGCGCGGTGCCCGACGCGAGCTGGGTCCGGATCTGCTGCTGGTACTGGTCGGCGCCGCTCGTCGTGTAGCGCACCTTGACGCCGGGGTTGGCGGCCTCGAACGCCTTGACCACGTCCTCGATGGAGCCCTGGTCGACGGAGGCCAGGGTCAGCGTGCCACCGCCAGAGCTGCTGGCGCCGGTGGCAGCGTTCGTGCCACCGCTGCACGCCGCCACGAGGGCGGTCGCCGTCATCGCGGCCACGAGGACCGGCAGTCTTGATGTCTTCATGGTGTCTCCCGGCAGGAACGGCAGTGTGGCCAACTGATGGGTGGACCCAGCGCCGGTCGCCGCGGCGCTGAACGTGTGGCAGCGGATGTATGGGTCATCCCTTGAGCCCGCCGGCGAAGCCGTTGATGATGCTGCGCTGCAGGACCAGGTAGACGGCGAGGATCGGCACGACGCTGATCAGTAGCGCGGCGAAGATGAGGTTCCAGTCGGTGACGAACTGGCCGACGAATCCGGCGATCGCCACGGGGATCGTCTGCTGCGTGCTGCCGCTGAGATAGAGCAGCGGGGTGAAGAAGTCGTTCCAGACGAAGACCGCGTTGAGCACCAGCGCGGTCACGGTGATCGGCTTGAGCATGGGGAACACCACGTACCGGAAGACGTCCAGCGGCCGGCAGCCGTCGATCAGCGCGGCGTCCTCGAAATCCGGCGGCATCGAGCGCATGAAGCCGATGTAGAGGAACGTCGTGAACGGCACCTGCAGGCCGGAGTAGAAGACGATCAGCGCCCAGGCGGAGCCGAGCAGACCGAGATCCCGCATCGTCTGGTAGAGCGGCAAGGCCGCGAGCTGGAACGGCAGCACCAGCCCGAGCATGATCAGCAGGAACATCCCACGCGACCAGCGGGCAGTGGCTCGAGCGAGCGGGTACGCCGCGAGTGCCGAGACGGCGAGGATGATCACGACGCTGCCGGTCGTCACCAGCACGCTGTTGACCAGCGCCCCGCCGAGGGCGCCGCGCTGCCAGGCTTCCGTGAAGTTGGCGAAGGTCGGCGACGTGGTCGGCCGGATCGGCGACGACGTGTCCGACGGCGCCCGCACGGCGAGATTGACAAGGACGTACACCGGGAAGGCGACGACCAGGGCGACGGCGACCATGACGAGTTCGAGGCCAAGCGTGCGCCAGCGGTAGCGGGTCATGCGGCGGCTCGCTCGCCCCGGGCCAGCACCAGGTACTGCCCGGTGGAGACGACCGCCACGATGACCGTGAGCACCACGGCCAGGGCGATGCTGTAGCCGAACTCCCCCAGCGTGAACGCGTCCTTGTAGATCAGCGTCGAGAGCGTGTCGGTGGCGTGCCCGGGGCCGCCGCCGGTCAGCGCGTACACCTGGTCGAACAGCTTGATGCCACCGATGATCGACAACATCAGGTTGATGGTGATGGCCGGGGCCAGCAGCGGCCTGATGATCGACCAGAACCGCCGCACCGCTCCGCTGCCGTCGATGGCCGCGGCCTCGTAGATCTCGCGGGGGACCGACTGCAGGCCGGCCAGGAAGATGACCATCGAA
>DATEOS010000266.1:0-3527 GCA_035273815.1 Candidatus Limnocylindria bacterium | reverse complement strand
CCGATCTTCTATTTCGGCAATGTCTCCGAGATCCGCGGTCCCGGCGAGCCCGTCTGGTCCCCCGCCGCATCGTCCGAGCTCGATTACGAGCTGGAGGTGGCGGCGTTGATTGACACGCCGGTGCATGACCTTGACGCGGCGCATGGTGAGGAGGCGATCGGCGGCTACCTGATCTTCAATGACTGGAGCGCCCGCGACCTGCAGCGCGAGGAGACCACGGTGCGACTGGGTCCCGCCAAGGGTAAGGATTTCGCCAGCTCCATCGGTCCTTGGCTGGTCACGCCAGATGAGCTCGCGGATGCTCGCCGGGGCAACGGCTACGACCTGGGCATGACGGCCTCGGTCAACGGCACCGAGCTGAGCCGCGGCCGCTGGTCGGACGCGCAATTCGGGTACGGCGACATGGTCGCGCGCGCCAGCGCCGACACCCGCCTGCGCCCCGGCGACCTCCTGGGCAGCGGCACGGTGGGGACCGGCTGCCTGCTCGAGATCAAGGACGAATCCTTCGGCCGCTGGCTGCAGCCCGGCGACAGCGTCACGTTGGCGGTTGAACGGCTGGGATCGCTGACCAGCCCGATCGTCGAGCGGCCTGAGAGTCGATGACGACCACCACCGCGGTCGAGGCCATCCGTGAACGGCTGGGACGCGTCGAGCGCCGCCTGGCCGATCACGCGGCACGTCCGCTGCCGGCCACCCTGACCGATCCCGACCCCGGCGCCGAGGAGCGCTGGGAGGCGGGGCAGGTCTGGGCGCACCTGGCCGAGTTCCCCGGCTACTGGCTGGAACAGGTCCGCGGCGTCCTGGCAGCGATCCACGACGGTGCTCAGGAGCCCGCGTTCGGTAGAACCAAGACCGATGAGGGCCGGCTGGGGGCGATCGAGCGCGAGCGACGGACCGATCCGGCCGAGCTACTGCGGCGCGTCTCGAGCCAGCTGGCCGAGGTCTCGAGTGCGCTCGGCGCGTTGCCGGCAGCCGACTGGCAGGTGCGCGGCATGCATCCGACACGGGGTGCCATGCCGGTCTCCGAGATCGTGGATCGCTTCATTGTCGAGCACCTGGAGGAGCATGCCGACCAGCTGGACGGGCTGGAGCTGGTGACCATCGACGAGATCCGGCAGGCGGCTGAGCGAATCCGGGACGTGGCCGTCCATACCCCGCTCCTGCGCTGGGACGACCGCACCTGGCTCAAGCCGGAGAGCCTGCAGCCGGTCGGCGCCTTCAAGATGCGCGGCGCTTACAACGCCATTCGCTCCCTGTCCGACGAAGAGCGGGGCCGGGGAGTGGTGACCTACTCGTCGGGCAATCACGCCCAGGCGGTGGCGCGCGCGGCGCGGCTGCTCGGCGCGCCGGCCGTGATCGTGATGCCAGAGGCCGCACCGCAGGTCAAGGTCGAGGGCGTGCGTCGCGACGGTGCCGAGATCGTGTTCACCGGACCCAGCTCTGACGAGCGGCACCAGGTTGCGCTGGACCTGGTCGCGCAGCGCGGCATGGTGATGATCGAGCCCTACGACGACCCGCGCATCATCGCCGGCCAGGGGACGGCCGGGCTGGAGATCGCCGAGGATCTGCCCAGCGTCACCAGCGTGCTGGTACCGGTCTCCGGAGGGGGACTTTCGTCCGGCATCGCCACCGCGATCAAGACTCTCGCCCCGCAGGCTCGCGTGATCGGGGTCGAGCCCGAGCTGGCGGCCGATGCACGTGAGTCGCTGGCCAGCGGAGAAGTTGTCCACTGGGACTCGAGTTTGACCACCCGTACCATGGCCGACGGACTGCGCGTGGAGCATCTTGGGCGCCTTCCATTCATGCACCTGCGGCGATACATGGACGAGATCGTGACCGTGAGCGAGGACCAGCTGGTCGACGCCATTCGGCGCCTGGCCACTGGCGCGCGCCTGGTGGTCGAGCCTTCGGGCGCCGCCGCCATGGCTGCGCACCTTGCCGGCGCGGCCCCGCAGCCTCCCGGCGACGACCATCGGGTGATTGTCATCAGCGGCGGCAACATCGATCCGCGGGCGCTGGCGGAGTTCCTGTCAGCTTGAGGCGCACCGGAACGGTGATGCCGCGGCGCATCACCGCGGCGATGGTGGGCCTGCTGGCCCTGGCGGCCTGCGGCGGCGGCACGCCGTCCGGCGCGCAGCCAAGCGGGGCGGCCACCGTGGCCCAGCAAGTCGACGACCTGGCCTTCGCGCGACCTTCCACCTGGCAATGGTCGGCGCTCGACACGCCAGTTCCGGTCGACGATGGCGACGTCGTTGGCTACCTCGTCACGCCGGGCGTCGACGCGAAATCGCTGTGCAGTGCCGAAGACGCGGAGACCTGCGCCCTCGCAGCCGATGACATCGGCGCGGGGTCCCTTGCCGTGGAACTGACCAGCGGCAGCTCGCTCTCCGCCGACGTCTGGCAGGACGAGCCACCGGGCGATGCGGAGGCCGTGATGGCCGCCGGCATGCCGGCGCTCTACCGGGAGTCGACCGAAGGAGACGACCAGCTGCTGAGCTGGACCATCGCCCGGCCGGAGACGGCGGGCGGCTGGTACCGGCTCGATGCCCGGCTGCGTGGGCCCGGCCAGGACGAGCTGCGGTCCGCGCTCGAGTCGTTGGTGGCCTCGCTCAGCTTCGAACCGGCGCCGGTGGCACCCGCCGATGACCGCGTCACTCTCACCCAGATCGCCGCCACCGCGCTGGAGGAGCTTCGGCATGAGCCGAGGGGACGCCGCCAGTTCGAGTGCTTCGACGAGCAGGCCGGCACACGGCCGGGCGTGGTCGATGAGCTGCCGGGGATGAAGCGGCTGGCCGCGCCGTTGGCCGTGTCGTGCTCGCTCCGCGCTGAAGTCACCCGGTGGAACCAATACCGCGTGCGCCTCCGCTACGCCTGGCCCTCGCTGGCCGGCCGCGCGGCGGGCGAGTACGTGGTGACCCAGTGGGTGGCGCCCGACGGCACCGTGGGCCCCAGCCTGGCGGGCGGCGACAAGCCCTAGGCTTCCTCGCCGCGCAGCCCGCGCAGGAAGGCTGTGGCGTTCGCGCCGATGGCATCGATCGCATAGCCGCCCTCCTGCAGCGCCACGACAGGAAGCCCGTAGCTCCCCACCAGGCGCCCCAGCTCGCCGTAGTCGGCGGTGCGAAGCGCCAGGTCGCCGATTGGGTCGCGCTCGAAGGTGTCGAAGCCCAGCGACAGGACCAGCGGCGCGTCGGGCGCAAAGGAACCGATGGCCTTCAAGCCGCGGCGTAGCTCCGTCGCGTATCCGTCCAGGCCCGTCGCGGCCGGCAGCGGGACGTTCAGGGTTCGCCCTTCGCCGTCACCTGCGCCCGTCTCGGACGCGAAGCCCGAGTAGTACGGGTAGGCGCGGTCCGGGTCGGCGTGCAGCGAGACGTAGAGGACATCCCCACGCTCCCAGAAGATCTGCTGCGTCCCGTTGCCGTGGTGATAGTCCACGTCCAGGATCGCCACCCGCGCGAAGCTTGCCTCGCGCCGCAGCCACTCGGCCACGATCGCGGCGTTGTTGAAGAAGCAGTAGCCGCCCAGCATGC
>DATEOS010000265.1:0-2646 GCA_035273815.1 Candidatus Limnocylindria bacterium | reverse complement strand
CGAGTTGCAGGCCACTCCCAAGCGGGCTTGCGGCTCCACCCTGCGCCGTCGCCTGGACGCCTGGAGCGCTCCAGCCCTGTTGCGCCAGGTCCATGCCGCTCTGATCCAGATGGTGCGCGCAGGGCCCGAGGCCACGTCCTGGGATGTGGTTGTCGACAGCTGCTCGGTACGGGCCAAGCATGGGGGCGAGTTGACCGGCCCCAATCCGACGGACCGGAGCAAGCCTGGGACCAAGTACCACGTTGTGGTCTCGACCGACGGCATCCCCTTGGCCGCGGTCCCTTCGGCCGCCAACGTCCACGACACGCGGCTCTTCCCGCATCTCCTGCGCCTAGCGCAGATCGTCTGCGCCTCGATCGGCAAGCTGTATGCCGACGCCGCTTACCACAGCGCCGAGAACCGTGGGCTCTGCCTGCAGGACGGCATCCAGCCGCACATCCGCGAGGTAGGCGCGCCGCACGGCTCGGGGCTGGGTGCGGTCCGCTGTGTGGTCGAGCATGGCTGCGCCTGGCTGCTCGCCAACAAGCGTCTGGACCGGCGCCACGACAGGCAGGGCCGCATCGTCCTGGCCCTGCTCCAGGCCGCCTGCATCTTCCTCGTTGCCAACCGGGTCAGCGGGTTCTGAAAACGGCGCCTAAGCTTGGCTTTGCACGTTTTGTAACGGGTGTAGGCGTCAAGCCCCGATCCAGAAGAAGCTTTCGGTGGCGACGAAGTCGAGGGCTTCGTTGAGCGGCATGATGACGGGCCCGAAGTCGCCGGGGGTGGCCCAAGCCTCGTGGCGCCACCACAAGACCTGCACGTCATCACTCTTGCCGGTAGGCCGCAGGCGCGCGACCTGGCCGCCAGTGCGTCGGCTGTACAGTGTATAGCCCCGGTTCGCTCGTACTACCTCGACACCACCGCGCGGCCAGGAGTGAGCTTCGATCCGCTCGCGCATGGCATCAGCGCCGGCCATCGTGCCCACCTGCCCCGGCATGGGTTGCCCCATTCGGGCAGCCGCCAAAGCGGAGGCCGACGCCATGCCGGCGCCTGTGCCCGAGGTGCTGGCCGCCTGGATGCGGCCGTTCCGAGGCTACTTCACCACCGCGGTCTGGCGCCACGCCCTGGTGCTGGTGGCAGGCGCCCTGCTCGCGCCGGGGCGGCGGACGGTCACGGCGGCGCTGCGCGTCATGGGCCTTGAGCAGGCCCCAGGCTTTGCCGTCCACCACCGCGTGCTCAGCCACGCACGGTGGTCTTCCCGTGCCGTCGGGCATCGGCTCTTGCTCCTGCTGGTCGCGGCCTTCGTGCCAACGGGGCCAGTGGTAGTGGGCATCGACGACACGATCGAACGGCGCTGGGGGGCCAAGATCAAGGCGCGCGGCATCTACCGCGATCCCGTGCGGTCCAGTCGTGGCCACTTCGTCAAAGCCAGTGGCCTGCGCTGGCTTTGCGTCATGCTGTTGGCTCCCGTTCCCTGGGCCGATTGCGTCTGGGCCCTGCCGTTCCTGACCGTGCTGGCGCCCTCCGAGCGGTATGCCACCGGGCGCGGGCAGCGGCACAAGAAGCTCACCGACTGGGCCCGGCAGGCGCTGCTGCAGACCGCGCGCTGGCTCCCCGGGCGGCGGCTGATCGTCGTAGCCGACAGCAGCTTCGCGGCCATCGGACTGCTCCGCGACCTCCGCCAGCACCTCTGCATGATCTCACGGCTGCGGCTCGATGCCGGGTTGTATGCGCCACCACCGCCACGCCGGCCGGGCACGCGCGGCCGCCCCCGGATCAAGGGCGCCCGACTGCCGAGCCTGGCGGAGCGGCTGGCCGACCCGGCCACACGCTGGCGCCGGACCAGGGTCGACCACTGGTATGGTCGAAGCGAGCGCCGGCTCGACATCGCCTCCGGCACCGCGCTCTGGCACCACCCCGGCATGCGGGTGCCGATCCGCTGGGTGCTCGTGCGTGATCCAGAGGGCGAGAAGGAGCCGCAGGCTTTCCTCAGCACCGACCTGGAGGCCGACCCATCGAACATCCTGCGCTGGTTCGTCCGCCGCTGGCGCATCGAGACCACGTTCGAGGAAGCCAGACGACACCTCGGTGTGGAAACCCAGCGGCAGTGGTCGGACCTGGCCATCCTGCGCACCACGCCGGCGCTGCTCGGCCTGTTCTCGTTGGTGACCCTCTGGGCGACACGGCTCGCAGCGGAACGCAGCATCTTGCCTGACTGCGTCTGCTGGTACCCGAAACACTATGCCACGTTCAGCGATGCCCTCGCCTCAGTCCGGAGCGAGTTGTGGGCATCGGCGGCTTTCGGACCATCGCCGGCCGGCCGAGAGATGCAGAAAATCCCAGCCGACCTGCTCGACCGCCTCATGCTCGTCGCCTGCAGGCCACCCTGACGTGCAAAGCCAAGCTAAGCTCGACTTTGGCCGTTCAGGCAGCGTGGCAGAGCGCGAAGGCGATGCCGTGGCGGAGCCCGGGGCGGAGTTTTCTCACCTCAGGCTGTCGCGCTGACAGGAGCAAACCCTGCTCGCGCCAGAACTGCCGCCGGACAGCGGCGAGGGTGTCGACGAAGGTCGGCCGCGGCTTGCGGTACCAAGCATCGTTGCAGACGGCCGAGCGGGTGCGGCAGTCGAGGCGGGCGGCGAGCAGGGTCACTATTGAGAACAGGGCGAG